>CACWKJ010000019.1 GCA_902761395.1 uncultured Elusimicrobium sp.
TAGAATATATAAAAGAGCAGAGATTTTTTTCTCTGCTCTTTTTTATGTATGTCATTGCGAGGCAACTTGTTGTCGTGGCAATCCATAGTCCTTTGTCATCCCGCACTTGATGCGGGATCTCGTTGTTCGTTGTCATTCCGGACTCCGATCCGGAATCTATAAAAAATTTGTGCCGCAGGCACTCCGAAAACATTTAAACCTTTCAAGTATTCAACTAAAATATTTTGTGCTTTTTTCGTTGACATTGTCGTCTAAAAAATATAAAATATTTGCATAATTATTTTGAAACTTAAGCCGAAAAAAATTTCGGCTTAAAATAAAAATAAAAGGAGAAAAAAGAAAAAAATGAAAAAAAGTTTATTGGCAGTTTTGTTGGCAGTAGCAATGGTAGCACCTGTATTTGCAGCAGAAAAAGACATGTGGGTAGGAGGAAGTTTCGGGTATGCTTCCGCTAATATTGATTTATATGATGGAGCCAGAACTGCATCTTCAACATCATGGTCTGTTGCACCGGAATTCGGTTGGACCATAGTTGATAGATGGGATATCGGTTTGGACTTTGAGTATTCTTCAGGAGTAACTACCAAAGTTTATGGCTTGGATCTTGGTAAAACATCCGGTTTTGTACCTTTTGAAGGATATATGTCTGCTGATGCTAAAACAACAGCAATAGCACCTTTTGTAAGATACTATTTAGCAAAGGTAGCAGGTGTCGATATTATTTTGAAAGGTTCTTTTTTCTATGCAAAAACAGATCTTGATATTATAGATCTTGGTATACCTACCATAGGTGTTACCGGTTACGGAATAAGTATTGCTCCTATAATTTCTTACACTATAAACGAATCGTGGTCAATCGGTGCAAAACTTAACTTTGCAGAACTCACATATGTTCATGTAGATATAGATGAAGATATTTTTAAGCTTAAAGCAGACGAATTTGGTTTTAACTTGAACGATGGTTCATTAATAAGTGTAGGTTTCTCATACCACTTCTAATAAATTTACCGCATTAGCGGTGTCATCCCGGGCTTGATCCGGGATCCATAAAAAATATATAAAAGAGAGCAGAAGATTTTTCTTCTGCTCTTTTTTTATATCCGTTATTGCAAGACAAACGAAGCAATCCATATCTTTTCCATTGTCATTCCGGACTCCGATCCGGAATCTATAAAAAATTGTGCCGCAGGCACTCCGAAAACTTTTCACCCATTCACCCATTCACCTCTTCACCTGTCTTTCCATCGTTGTCATTTCCATCCCTCCATACTTCTATCCCTCCATACCTCAAAAATGGTATAATATTAAACCATAAAATAATAATCGGAGAAAAAATAATGTTAATAGATTCTCATGCACATACTACCGATGCACATTTTGATGCCGACAGACAAGAAGTGTTAAACAGAGCATTCAGCAGCGGACTAAAATATATTTTGGAAGTAGGTTGCGAACCTCCGTTATGGGATAAGGTAGCAGAACTTTCCAAACAGGAAAAAATTTATTCCATGTTCGGCTTGCATCCTCAAGATGCAGACAAATTTAATGAAGAACTTTTTAATAAATTAAAATCTTTGTTAAGTGACAAAAAATGTGTTGCTGTCGGTGAAATCGGTCTTGATTATCATTACGAAGGTTACGATAAACAGTTACAAAAAGAACTTTTTGTTAAACAAATAAACTTGGCACTTGAAATAAATAAACCTATATGTGTACATTGTAGAGATGCTTACGATGATATGGTGGAAATATTTAAAACATTTAAACAGTTGCCTAAGGGTGTAATACATTGTTTTTCTGGCAGTTACGAACAGGCAAAAGTTGTTGTTGATATGGGCTTTTTAATCGGTATAGACGGACCGTGCACTTATCCGAAAAGCAATAAACTAAAAAGAGTTATAGAAAATGTTCCGTTAGACAAAATTTTGGTTGAAACCGATTGTCCGTATCTTGCACCGCAATTGTACAGGGGAACAAGAAACGAACCTTCTTACGTTGTTGAAGTTGCAAAAAAGATAGCGGAAGTAAAATGTGTTCCGTTTGAAGATGTTTGTAATATAACGACAAACAACACAATAAAGTTGTATAATTTAGAAGATTAGAAGAATAGAAGATTGGAAGAATGGAAGCTAAGCGGAAAATTAAATAATAACAAAATTTGCAAAGCAAATTTTACAACTTAACATCTAATCTTCAAATCTTCCAATCCTCAAATCTTCCAAAAATACGGAGTATTTTTTAAGGAGTTTAGTATGGCACAGTATTCTTATGTATATGCAAACAATTTGTATCTTAATATAACCAACCGTTGTATGATGGCTTGTCCTTACTGCATAAAACACAAATGGGCAGGAAAATTCAGGGGAAATTCTTTAAGATTAGATAAAGAACCTACTGTTGAACAGGTTATAGAATCTATAGGCGACCCCACAAAGTACGGTGAAATAATATTTTGCGGTTACGGAGATGCTCTAATAAGGTTACCGGAAGTTATAGAAATATCCAAATGGTTAAAAAGTAAAAATGTAACCGTAAGAATAAACACTGCCGGTCTTGCCAACAGATATTACGGTAAAAACATATTACCGCAACTTAAAGGTTTAATAGATGTCATTTCAATAAGTCTTAACGGTTCAAATCCGCAGGAACATAACAAAATAAATAATCCTATGTTTAAAGAAGAATCGTTTAACGAAATTTTAAAGTTTGCGCAAGCCGCAAAAGAATATATTCCCACCGTAGTTGTTACGGCGGTGGAACTTCCCGGACTTGATGTATCGAAAGTTAAAGAAGTAGTAAAACCGTTAGGGGTACACTTTAGAGTAAGACCGTATTTAGACGAGTATGAAGAATATTGAGATAAAAAAGTTTGTCAGACTTTTATATATTCCGATAATAATTTTATTAATAACTTTTATATTAAATACAAACTCTGTACTGTCTAAAAAAAGTTGTATTATGGTTGATGGTAAAATCATACTGATACAGTACGACAAAAATAAAATATTAAAAGATATTTTACAGGATAACGACATAACATTAGGTGAAAACGATATTGTATATTCTCCTTTGGATAAACCTGTAAAACCGAACTCAAAAATAAAAATAGTAAGAGTGAACAAAGTAAAATCGAAAACGGCAAGCAAAACGGATTTCAGACCTACATGGCACAAAATATACAATTCGAACTTAAGAAAAGTTGAATTGCAAAAAGGTATAGTAAAATATACCGATTCGGACATAACACAAGTTTTTCACGATTCGAAATTGGAAAGTATTGTATACGATAAACAGTTGTCATATTCAATAAGTTTTTACAGATTGTTGTTGTTGGACAAAAATAATAACATAGAAAAAATATACGATTTATCCAAAGCCAAAAGAATGAAAATGGTGGCAACGGCATATTATCCGGGAGATCCTTTAGCCTGGAAAGACGGAACAATAACTTTTTTAGGACAAAAAATGCAACGAGGTATTGTTGCGGTTGACCCGAAAGTTATACCGTTAAGAACAAGACTGTATATTTCCGGTTACGGTTACGGATATGCAGGTGATACGGGTTCTGCGATAAAAGGTGACAGAATAGATTTGGGCGTAAATAATGCCGAAGAAGAAAAGTCGTGGATGTTTAGAGAAGTTACGGTATATATTCTTGAAAAATCCAATACTTGGTAAGGTGAAAAAATGATAAAAGATATGATATTGTTCGGTAAAATTTTGTATGAACAAGGGTTAAATCATTCTCATTCAGGTAATATAAGTGTAAGAGACGGTAACGAAATATTAATAAAAAGACACGGTGCAATGTTGGGCTATCTTACAAAAAAAGATATTGTCAGAATAAATTTGAATAACGACAAAAAAGATAAACTTGCATCACTCGAAGCTAAAGTTCACAGAGCAATATATTTGAAAAATTCCGAAATTAAAGCTATCGCTCACGGCCACACAATATATGCTACGGTGTTATCGTTACATAATAAAATTATAAAACCTACAGACAGCGAAGGTCAGCTTTATTTACCGCAAATTCCCGTACTTGATTGTAAAGAAACTATAGGTTCGGATGAAGTGGCAAAAAAGATTCCCGAACTTATATCAAAATACAAATGTGCAATTATAAAAGGGCATGGCGCTTTTGCCGCAGGTAAAAATTTGGAACAGGCAAGCATGTATCTTTCCGTAATAGAAAATGCATCGAAAATTTTATATTTGAGTAAAGTATATAAACAATTCAGCCGATAAAATTAACATTATGAAAAGTATGTAAAATTTTATATAATGCATATTGAAAATATTTGGTAAAGTGCGATTAAAATGCAGATAACATTAAAACCCGTAAAATCTTCGACAAAAGTATTTAAATTTTTAGAAAAAAAAGGCTTGATTTCCGTACTGAAACCTACGGATAAAGCTCTTAAAACAAGAACAAAAACAGGAACGGTTGATATATTATATACATCAAATAAAAGGTTCGGTTCGCACAGATTGATGTGTATAGGTAAAAGAACAAAAAAAGTTCAACTGTGTTACCATTTTGATAACGAAGATTTTATATTTATAAATCCGGGAAATATTGATTATCAGAAACTTTACTTGGTGTTTGCTTTAGACAAAATAGATGTTTTCAGTAAGAAATTGTCTGAAAATTTGTTAAGCAGTAAAGATTTTGTAGCCGTTGAAATTGTTTATAATGATCCGAATTTAAGTTTTTTTACAATGTTGAAAAAGACAGTTCATTGTGAAGTCGTTAAAGACGAAGATAAGCAACATCCGGTATTTTTTGTTACCGAATCTTCTGACTTAAAAAATAACAAAATTAAACATAAAGATTTAACTATAACGGTGGGAGATTAAAATGCAGGAAATGTTAGTTAATTTGTTAGTGCCTATAATAACGGGTATTGTGTATTTCGTTATGGCAATTGAAGTTATAAGAGTAAGCAAAATAAGAAAATTTATGTTCGGTGAAATAGGATACCAAAAATTGTTTGCCGCATTTGTAATGTTCGGTATATATTTTATTACAAGACCGTTACAAAATATTATAGGCCCGCACCCTTGGCCGATGATTATAAATTCCGCAAGACAATTCTTTATTATGGGAATAATAGCTCCTTCGATTTTTGTAGGAATTTTGCATTGGGTTCCGGGAAAAAGCGGTGCACCGAAATCTTCTGTTGTTGCAGCTTACGGAATAGGAATTTTGATGGGTATAATGTTTGCTCTTATAAATTCAATTGCGGTTGACGGTTCAAAAATTATCGCAACCGTCGGAAATATCCATTTGTACGATGCAACATGGTTTTCCGGTGATTCCAAAATACAGTTGATAATGGTTCATCTTATTTGTCAGTTGGTTTCACCTGTAGGTCTTATTCTTCTTGCCGCCGCATTTGTAAGGCACAGAAGACACAACTACATGTTGGGCCACATTTACACTAAAATGAAAACGAAATGGAGATACCTTGAAACAGGTCTTATAATATTGCCGGGATCATTTTTGTTGTCGGGCTTTTTTGCAATGTTCGGAAGATATTACACTTATTTGTGGTGCATATATTTTGTCGGAGCAATTATAGCGGGTTTTTTTGTGTTGTACAGTATAAAGTTGGCACCGAGAGAAAAACCGAAGGATTTACAATAAATTATAAATTGGAGTTTATATGTCTTACTTAGTTTTAGCAAGAAAATTCAGACCTACGACTTTTGATGAAGTTATCGGTCAGGACCATATATCGCAAACTTTAAAAAATGCAATTAAAGAAGATAAAGTTGCTCATGCTTATTTGTTCAGCGGTCCCAGAGGTACAGGTAAAACAACTATGGCAAGAATTTTTGCCAAAGCTCTTAACTGTAAAGAAGGGCCTACTCCGGAACCTTGCGGAAAATGTCAGAACTGTGTTGATATAGCAAAAAATCAAAGTATAGATGTTATGGAAATAGATGCCGCATCAAATACAGGTGTAGATAACATAAGAGAAATAAGAGAAAATGTTAAGTTCGGTGCAACATCTTCAAAATATAAAATTTATATTATAGACGAAGTTCATCAGTTGTCTACAGGTGCATTTAATGCTTTGCTTAAAACATTGGAAGAGCCGCCTGAACATGTAATTTTCATTTTGGCTACAACGGAACAACATAAAGTTCCCATAACAATTCTTTCAAGATGTCAAAAGTACAGATTCAGACTTTTATCTACAAACGAAATAGCAAAAGCAATAAAAAATATTGCTCAAAAAGATAACTTTGAAATAGAAGACGAAGCACTTAAAATAATAATAAATGCTTCCGGCGGTTCAATGAGAGATGCTTTAAGTTTGTTAGATCAGGCAATATCTGCAACTACCGGTAAAATAACCGAAGAATATATAAGAAATTTGATAGGTCTTTTACCTAAAGAAATAATATCCAAAACAATAGACTATATCGCACAAAACGATGTTGAATCGATAATGAAAATATGCAAACAGGTTTACGAAGAAGGTTATAATGTTTTACAGTTTGCAAGGGATTTAAGAGACCATTTAAGACAACTTATGATATTTTCCATAAATCCTGAAATCTCCGATGTTTCAACTGAAGATAAAAAATTGTACGACAGACAAAAAGTATTGTTCCCGATATCAAGATTTATAAGAATGGGTAACTTAATATCCAAAGCTTTGGAAGAAATGAAATGGCACGATCAACCCAGAATGTTGTTGGAACTTTATCTTTTAAAAATGGCGGAACCGTACTACAATGTTGCCGAACTTATCAGCAAAATAAACGAGTTAGGCAAACACAATCTTGCAAGTATGCCTGAACTCAAAGAAGTAAAAGTTGAAAAAAATGTTATAAATAACGAAATATCACAACCTGCTGTAATAAACGAGCCGGTTGAAGAAGACACTGTTGTTACAATGGCGGACTCTTTTGATTATGATTTAATGGGATTATGGAAAGAAATTGTTGCCGAATTTTCAAGGAAACATCCTATGTCTGCCCAAACTTTAAAAGATGCTACGGTTAAAGAATTAAATGCAAACACATTTCAAATTGCAGTTCCGAGTCCTTTATCTTTAAATATGATAAAAATGCATCAGGAAACTATACAAAAACTTATGACAAGAAAAAGCGGAAGAGAAATAAAAGTTTCTATGGTGCTTGACGAAATTGCACAAAAAGGCGGAGTTATAAAAGAAGATATAAAAATCGAAACCGAAGAAGAACAACCTTCACAAGAAAAATTTGTTGTAGTTGAAGATTTTAAAGAAACGGCAAAAACCGCTGTTCCTTCAAAAATAGAAAGTATCGCAAAAAAGTTCGGTGGAATTGCCGTAAAAAAAGCTAAAGATAGTGTTAAATCAAGTGACAACGAAAAGTCTGACGGAAGTTCCGACACGGAAACGGAAGAATAATAAATGAACAGACCTCAAACAGTTGAAAAAATGATAGAAGTGGTAAAAAAGTTGCCCGGCGTAGGGCCGAAAATGGCCGAAAGGTTATGTTATCACATATTAAAAATGTCAGATGTGGAAGCAAAATCTTTTGTTGAGGCAATACAAAATGCAAGGCAAAAGGTTAAAGTCTGTTCTGTATGTTATAACTTAAGTGAGTCCGATCCTTGCCCGATATGTTCCGATAATACAAGAAATAAAGAACTTTTATGTGTTGTTGAAAGTCCGCAGGATTTAATAGCCGTAAGTAAAGTGAAAAACGAAGATTATAACGGATTGTATTTCGTGTTGGGCGGTGCATTATCTCCGCTTGATGCCATAGGTCCCAAAGATATAAGAATTAACCAACTTATTACCAGATTAAAACAAGACAGTATAAAAGAAGTTATACTTGCCACGGATATGGATTCCAAAGGGGAAACAACTGCGGTTTATCTTGCCCAGTTAATAAAGCCGTTGGGTATAAAAGTTTCAAGGCTCGGTTACGGTATGCCGGTAGGCGGCGATATTGAATATGCCGATGAAGTTACCATTTCAAAAGCTATTGCCGGCCGAAAAGAAATGTAGTCTTCAATTCAGCTAATGAAAAAAATAAGTTTCAATAATTCATCTCTTTTAATTTTTATAATGATAGCATTGTTTTATGCCATAGGTAATTTTATTTGGTGGAAATTGAATACACCTGTCATTCCGATAGGTATATCCGCAATACATTTTAACGATATTTTCAGAAACGAAATCTTTTATTATAATGCCCCGCTTATTGCGTGGATAATGAAAGGTATGTTTTTCGTTTTCGGAAAAGAATATTTTGATTTACAAATAATAATAGTAAATTATTTCTTTTTTCTTACAGGATTATATTTCATATATAAACTCGGATTAAAATTAAAAGATAAAGAAACGGGCAATGCGGCAATGTTGTTATTCGCATTAACACCTGCAGTGTATGAATTGAGCAGACATTACGGACATCAGGATTGGCATGTAATGATTGCAATGATAGTCAACATATATTGTTTAATAAAATTAAATGATTTTAAAAATAGTAAGTGGTGTATATTGTACGGAATAACAGCAGGTTTGGGAATGTTGATAAAAGATGAGTTTTTACCGTATTTCTTTATTCCATGGTTATATGTTGCGGTAAGAAGTTTGTGTAACACTATGGAAAAAAGAACGGTATTGAATATATTTGTAACTGTAGTGCTAAGTGTTTTAATATCCGGATGTCATTATTTCAGATATGAAATAATTAATAAATTTTTACATGAGCCTGTTATTGAAACGGCACCTGTATTCAGTTTATCAAGTTTAAGCGTGATAACTGTAGGTTTAAGTAAATATCTTCTTTATCCGTTATTGTTTTCGGTGTTTGCTATAGGATTTTTATGGTTCTTATATAAAAACAAAAACAGAGATAAATATATATTTGTTTTATGGTTTGTTGTACCATGGACAATAATAACATTTATGCCGCATGCTAAAATGCCTGAATATTGTTTGGGTTTTGTTCCTTGTATGATTTTGATTAGTTCTCTTTTTATAACAAATATCAAAACAGTTAAAAAAGTTTTGATATTATCACTTATTGTGGCGATTTATTTGTTTTTGTATGTTTTTCTTATTTGTGTAAAAGATATCAGTTCTTTTAATAAAAATATTTACGGTATATGTTCTGTTTCCAAATATTCATATTGTCAAGATAAAAATAAAATAAATTTTAGTTTTGAGCTGTCGCATTACATTGATAAATATTCCGTAACCAAAAAGGTCTTGTTTGACAATACAGCCATGGAAAAATTGACCGGAATAGATCGCTTTTTCTTTGAAGCGGCAAATAATATATACTTTTCAAAAACAAAAGTTTATGATTATAAAACGCGCGGTTGTTACGATTGTGATATTTTATTTACAACGGAAAACGGAATATACAGCAGAGATAGTTTAGAAATAGCTTCAAATGAATATATACGATTTGTACACAGCCCGTTACAAACCGAAGAAGCAAAAAGAGAATATATTGATAAAAGAATAAAAGAAATAGAACAATTTAAAAAATTTATTAAAAACAATTTTGTTTTAATTGAAAAAATTCCATATAAAGATACGCATATAGAAGTTTATAAATTGATTAAATAAAATAGTTAGGTTTTTATTATAAAAGTTTTATAAGACTAAATTCATTGACATATAATTTATAAACAGATAAAATTTTATCTATAAAAATTGTCGAAATTGTGCAGTTTGCCGATAAGAGAGTTTTATATATGAAAATGGTATAAAATTCTTCTTATCAGTGTTCTTTTTTGTATATAAAATCGCAAACAAAATATTAAATTTCGCAAAAGGAGTAGAAGATGTCAAAGATGATTGAAGTTCGTTGGCATGGTAGAGGCGGACAAGGTGCAAAAACCGCAGCTCTATTATTTGCACAAGCTGTTTTATCAACCGGAAAGTATATCCAAGCTTTCCCGGAATACGGTCCTGAAAGAATGGGTGCACCTGTTCAATCTTTCAACAGAGTTAGTGATGATCCTATTACAGTTCATTGCTCGGTTACAGAACCGAACTATGTTGTTATTTTGGATCCTTCATTGATAGAAGCCGTAGATGTTACCGAAGGTGTGGGAACACAAGGTAAAGTTATTGTTAATACCTCTTTTTCAGCAGAAGAAATGGCAAAAAAACTCGGTATTGCAAAAGAGCAGGTTTATGTTGTAGATGCATCAAAAATTTCAAATGAAACAATAGGTCAAAACAGACCAAATACTCCGATGTTAGGTGCTTTGGTAAAAGTTATCGGAACACTCGATATCGAAGGTGTTTTGAAAGATACAAGAGCAAAACTCGAAGTTAAATTCAGAAGCAAACCTGAAGTTATTGACGGAAACATTACTTCAATACAAAGAGCATATGACGAAGTAAAAAATTCATAATTTGTAAAAAAACAGATTCAAATATATGGAGAATAAAATGAAAAACGAAGAAAAAAAACCTACAGCTGCAGAACTTCCTGCAGGTGGAATAGTAGAAGCTGGAACAGCAGCTCAGTTTAAAACAGGTCCTTGGAGATCCATTAAGCCTGTATGGAGCAAAGAAAAATGTAAAGCTTGTATGATTTGCTGGATATATTGCCCGGATGCATCAATACAAGTAGCAGACGGTAAAGTTACCGGTATAGATTATGACCATTGCAAAGGTTGCGGTATTTGTTCTAAAGAATGTAAGTTCGGCGCAATAACAATGGAAGCAGAAAAGAAATAATTTAAAGAAAATTTTAAAGGGGTAAATAATAATGGTAAAGCCAATATTTTCTAAAGGAAAAATAGTTGCCAAAACTGGTAACGAAATGATGGCAGAAGCTATGAGACAAATAGCTCCTGATGTTGTTGCTGCTTATCCTATAACGCCGGCAACAGAAATAGTTCAAATATTTTCACAATTTGTAGCAGACGGTAAAGTTCCTACGGAATTTGTTGCGGTAGAAAGTGAACATTCCGCAATGTCAGCAACAATTGCAGCATCTGTTGCAGGTGCAAGAGCAATGACGGGAACATCATCACAAGGTTTTGCTTTAATGTGGGAAATGCTTTATATCGCAGCAGGTTTAAGACTTCCTATCGTTATGGCAGAAGTTAACAGAGCATTGTCTGCTCCTATTAATATTCATGGTGATCAATCTGATACAATGGGTGCAAGAGATGCAGGTTGGATACAGATTTATTCTGAAGATCCTCAAGAAGCTTATGATAATATGATCCAATCTGTAAGAATTGCAGAAACTGCAAAATTACCTACAATGGTAACAACAGACGGATTTATTATTTCTCACTGTATGGCAGCTGCAGAAGTATATCCTGATGAAGACGTAAAAGAATTTGTAGGAACATACAAACCTGAAAGATATTTGTTGGATTACAAGAGACCTTTCACATTGGGTTCAATCGAAATGCAGGATTATTATTTCGAACACAGATATCAATTGGCACAAGCACAAAGAGATGCCAAGAAGATTATT
>CACWKJ010000020.1 GCA_902761395.1 uncultured Elusimicrobium sp.
GTACAACGAAGATATTGATAATATAATTTCCGTTCATTATCAAACGGAAGAATATGAAGAAATAGTTATCGTTAAAGATATACAACTTTATTCAATGTGCGAACATCATTTGTTACCTTTTTCAGGTAAAGTTCATATAGCATATTTACCGAAAAAAGGCAGAATTGTCGGTGTTTCAAAATTGGTTAGAGTTGTAGAAGTTTTTGCTCACAGGCTGCAGTTACAGGAAAGGTTATCCGAACAGATTGCCGATACCATAATGAAAACCATTCAACCTAAAGGTGCAATGGTTGTAATAGAGGCCGAACATTTATGTATGACAATGAGAGGCGTAAGAAAACCGGGAGCAAAAATGATAACTTCCGCAATGAGAGGCATATTTTTAAAAGATGCAAGAACAAGATCCGAAGCCCTTTCGTTATTAAAAGATTAAAAATTTGTCATTGTGAACCGACTTGTCGGCGTGGCAATCCGGTGTCGTGTCATCCCGCACTTGATGCGGGATCTATTAGTTAATTGTAAATTATAAATTATCATTAAAGTAAATTTATATAAACGGAGGCAGTAAATGAGAAAGTTGTTAGTAGCAGTCTTGTTGGCAGTAGCAATGGTAGCACCTGCATTTGCAGCAAAAGGAGATATGTATATCGATGGAAAGTTGGGAATAGGTGTAAGTAACAGTGCAAAAACTTCCGGTGAAGGAAAGTCAAGTGATATTTCTTTTGGCTTTGAGGCAAAAACTCCGTTTTCTTTAGGTGCGGAATTTTTTTACGGGTTAATGGATAATTTGTCTGTAGGTTTCGGTGCAAATTATATTTCAGATTCTGAAGTAGATTATGATGGTATGACAATAAAATCAGGAACAACAAATATTTATGTAGCAGTAAAACCCGAAGCAAAAATTGAATCAAATATATTTTCAAGCATATATGCAGTAGGTCAGTTGGGTTTGGCTATGGTAAGAATGGATGGTTCAGGAGGAGATTGGATTGACTCAATAGATAACGGAATATATTTGGGTGCAGGTCTTGGTGTAACAATAAAAGATGTTGTTTTTGTTGAATTTATATTCTCATCATCTAACGGTGCCGGAAAATACGAAGGAAGAACTATAAATGTTCAATATACGGCAACAACATTTAATATAGGTTATAAATTTGCATTGTAATTCAGTTGTTAAAACCGCGGTGGCGGTGTCATCCCGTACTTGGTACGGGATCTATGAAAAATATATAAGGAGAAAAATATAATGAAAAAAAGTTTATTAGGTTTGTTGTTAGCGACAGCACTTGTAGTACCTGCATTTGCAGCAAAAGGAGATACGTCTATAAATGCAAAATTAGGTTTAGGTGTAAACAGTAATGTAGCTGTCAGTGGTGCTATGATAACGGGTAAAGATGATGAGTTTTATGAATTAAAAACTGATATGCCCTTTATGTTAGGCGCAGAATTCTTTTACGGAACAAGTGATAACTTGTCCATAGGTTTCGGTGCAAACTATGTGTTTGATGCGGATTCAAAAGCATTATCTAAATATGGTGGCGGAACAACGAATATTTATGTAGCAATAAAACCCGAAGCAAAAATTGAATCCAATATATTTACAAGCTTGTATTTAATAGGTCAATTTGGTTTAAGTTTTGGAAGAACCGACTCTGACATTGAGGGTGATGCTTTATCGATAAATAGAGGATTATACTTGGGAGCAGGTTTCGGTGTAACAATAAAAGATGCTGTGTTTGTTGAACTTATATTCTCATCATGTAATGGAAAGTTGAAAGCAGATGGCATACAGTTAGGGGATATACAATATAATATAACATCGGTTAATGTAGGTTACAAGTTTAATATATAATTATTGCGACATTATCTTTTGAATTTATACTTTGTTACAGCACGGTTCATTTACCTTTTAGTGTAAACTTCACCGTGCTGTTGCCTTGTCTAAATTCAAAATCTATCGTCGCTCTAAAAATTATCAAAGATAATTTTTAGAAACGAATTTCTGCTGTCCTTAAATTCTATCGATAATCTTAAAAAACACCGAATACTTCGTTCTAATTCAAAAACTTGAAAACTCTTCGTAAGCCAAGAATAAGGTATGTGATTTTTTGTCATTGCGAGCGGAGCGTGGCAATCCATCTGTTTGTCATTCCGGACTCGATCCGGAATCTATAAAAACATTAAAAATCGGGAAAAATTTTCTTCCCGTTTTTTTTATGGTATTTGCTTAATATTTTTAGTAAAATATCTACAATAAATAAAATTTGAAAAGGTTGTTATTGTCGTTAAAAAATGATAGTAAAAAAAGTAAAAGCAGATACCATAAAAGATGCAGTAAAAATTGTTGCAAGTTCAAAATGCGATGAATATGTGTACGAAAAACTTGCAAAAAAAATTGTCGGCAATTCTTTCATAGTGGAAGATATAGATAACAGAGCAGCGAGTGTTTTAAAACAAGAAGCATTGTCTTGCGGATGTGATGTGGCTGTAAGTAAAGATGTGTCTCTGTTCAAAAAAGGGAAATCAAATATTGTTATCTGTGCCAACCGAAACCAAATAGAAAAATTAACTTCAAAAATTAAAGAACAGCCGTTCGGCTTAAAACTTTTATCCAAGCAAATATCGGATATAAATTCTTTTCAATTAAAACAAATAGTTTGTGCTGACAAAAAAATAGCATTAAACAAAACTCTTGTGATGGGTATAATAAATTTATCACCGGATTCATTTTTTAAAAACGGAATAGAAGATATAAATGTTGCGGCAGAAACCGCATTACAAATGCAAAAAGACGGTGCGGATATTATTGATGTGGGAGCGGAATCTACAAGACCCGGTTCAAAACCTGTTCCGGTTAAACAAGAAACAGAAAAAATACAAAAGTTTTTAAAGCTGTTCAGAAAAAAATCCAAAATGCCGGTATCTGTAGATACATATAAACCCGAAGTTGCAAAAGCGGCTTTAGACGAAGGTGCGGATATTATAAACGATATTTATGCACTGAGATACAAAAATAAAAGTATGGCAAAAATCGTTGCAAAAAATAAGGCGGCTGTAATTTTGATGCATATGAAGAAAAACCCTTTGACGATGCAACAAAATATAAGATATAATAATACATTAAGTGATATATTTAACTTTCTGTCAAAACAGTTGGATTTTGCTTTAGATAACGGGATAAATAAAGAGTCAATAATTATTGATCCCGGTATAGGTTTCGGTAAAACGGTTGAAGATAATTTGCTTATAATAAAAAGGTTGTTTGAATTTAAATCTTTGAATGTACCCGTGCTTATGGCACTGTCAAATAAAAGTTTTCTGGCAAAAGTTTTGGGAACGGAAGATTTTAGTGAAAGACAACTTGCAACGGCAATAGCAAATATGGTTTCTGTTATGAACGGTGCGGATATATTAAGAGTGCACAATGTAAAAGAAACCGTTAATGCATTGAAAGTTGTTAATTCTATAAGGGGAATATAATGGAACTTGTGGCACACATATGGAATGTTTATATTTCAAACATTTTAGATATCCTTATATTGGCATACATTTTTTATAGAATATTGCTTGTTATAAAAGGTACAAGAACAATACAGGTCGTTATAGGTCTTATTGTACTTGTTGCCGTTACTATCATAGCAAGAGATGTTTTACATTTACAGACATTGTCTTGGATTATGGGAAAATTTTGGCTTGCCGCAGTTGTTATACTTGCAGTTGTTTTTCAATCCGAAATCAGATATGCGCTTGCAAAAATAGGAAGCAAACTTTTCTTGTTCGGAACAAAAATAAAATCAAATTTTATATCGGAAGTTGTTGAAGCCGCCACAGAAATGAGCAGAATAAGAATGGGAGCTTTAATAGTTCTTGAAAAAGATATGGGATTAAAAAATTATACCGAAACAGGTATAAAATTGGATGCTAAAGTGACTCATGAGTTGTTGTTATCCATATTTAATACAAAAGCACCTATTCACGACGGCGCAGTTATAATAAAAGATGAAAAAATCGAAGCTGCCGGATGTGTGTTACCTATAAGTACCGAAATAGAAGTTAAACATTTGGGAACAAGGCACAGAGCCGGTATAGGTTTGTCCGCTACAACAGATGCCGTAGTTTTGGTAGTATCGGAAGAAACCGGTAACATATCGATTTGTGTTGACGGAGAAATAGAAAAAGTAAGCAGTGAAAATTTGTTGGAAGTATTAACAAATAAATATACCGAAAAGGCTATATTATGAGAAAAATAAAATTTAAAAACATAAAAAAAGCGATATTAAATAATTGGCAATTAAAACTTATTTCTTTGTGTCTTGCCTTAATGTTTTGGGCATATGTAAAGTTATAATAAGAGAGTTGTTATAAGGAGATATAGAGTATGTTGAAAAACAATGATTTGTTTAACGAAAATCAGGAAACTTTTACAGCGATAAAAGCGAAAAGTTTTGTAGTTACACCTTCTTTACCGGAAAGTTTAAAAGATTTGGCAACTATTTCCGAAAATATGTGGTGGTGCTGGAACAGTGATGCCGTAGAATTGTTTAGAAGATTGGACAGAGATGTATGGGAAGAATCTTATCACAGCCCGAAAGCAATGTTGGGACTTGTAAAACAATCAAGATTAGAAGAACTTGCAGATGATACAAGTTTTATTTCACATATGAAATTAGTTAAAGCGGAACTCGATAAATATATGTCTGTTCCTACATGGTTCGATAAAACTTTCCCTGAATATAAAGATAAAAAAATAGCATATTTTTCTACAGAGTTTGCTATTCATGAAAGTTTGCCTATATATTCCGGAGGTCTCGGAGTTTTGTCCGGAGATCATTTGAAATCCGCAAGTGATATGGGACTTCCTTTGGTAGGTATAGGCTTGTTATACAGAAACGGATACTTTAAACAACATTTAAGTATCGACGGTTGGCAAATAGAAGAATATAAAGTAAATCATTTTTACAGTATGCCTATGCAACTTTTAACCGATGGAAACGGTAATACATTATCGATAGAAATATCGTTACCTCATTCACCGAGAGTATTTGCAAGAATTTGGAAAATTCAAGTAGGTAGAGTTGCTCTTTATTTGTTGGATACGGATTTTGATAAAAATTCCGCCGAAGACAGAACAATTACCGGTGAACTTTACGGCGGCGACAAAGAAATGAGAATTAAGCAGGAAAAATTGTTGGGTGTCGGCGGTATGAAAGTTTTGGAACTTTTGAATATCGATCCTTCCGTAATACATATTAACGAAGGACATTCCGCATTCTTATTGTTGGAAAAAATGAGAATGTTAATGAAGAACAAAGGGTTGTCTTTCGAACAGGCACAAAAAGTTGTTAAATCAAATTGTGTATTCACAACACATACTCCTGTTCCTGCAGGTAATGAAGTATTTTCTTCACAGCTTGTTTCAACATATTTCGAAAGTTTGTATAGAGAATTGGGATTATCAAAAGAACAATTCTTAGCTTTAGGCAGGGACTTGAAAGCTGAAAATATCGACAAAGATTTTTCAATGACAATTCTTGCTCTTAAAGCTTGCGGTAAAGCTAACGGTGTTTCAAGATTGCATGCAACCGTATCAAGAGAAATGTGGCAAAATGTTTGGCCGGAACTTCCAAGAAAAGAAATTCCTATTACACATATTACTAACGGTATTCATACAAATACTTGGATATCTTACGAATTTGCAGGTTTGTTCCAAAGATATATCGGAGACGATTGGATAGACGAACCTTCAGATCAGACTTTGTGGCAAAGAGTTGCGGATATTCCCGATGCCGAACTTTGGAGGAGCCACGAAAGAAGAAAAGAAAGACTTGTATCTTTTGCAAGAAACAGATTAAAAATGCAGTTGGAAAGAAGAGGACTTTCAAAGCATATGATAGCTTATGCGGATGAAGTTTTGGATCCTGAAGCATTAACAATCGGTTTTGCAAGAAGATTTGCAACATACAAAAGAGGTAACTTAATATTCAGAAACCTCGATAGAATTAAAAAAATACTTACCAATAAAGAAAAACCTGTTCAAATAATTATTGCAGGTAAAGCTCATCCGAAAGATGATAAAGGTAAAGAAATTATAAAAAGTATAATTGCTTTAACTTCCGATCCTGACTTGAAATATAAAGTAGTGTTCTTGGAAGATTATGATATGAACGTTGCACATTATTTGGTTCAAGGTGTTGATATTTGGTTGAACAATCCTTTAAGACCGCAGGAAGCATCAGGTACCAGCGGAATGAAAGCTGCGGTTAACGGTGCAATAAATTTCAGTGTGCTTGACGGTTGGTGGTGTGAAGGCTATAACGGAGAAAACGGTTGGGTTGTAGGTTCAACAGATACTTATAACGATTTGGAATATCAAAACGAAATGGAATCAAGATCAATATATGAAATGTTGGAAAAAGAAATTATTCCATTGTTCTTCGACAGAGGTCAAGACGATTTGCCCAGAGGCTGGATAACAAAAATGAAAGCTTGTATGCAAACAGTAGGTCCTATGTTTAATACAAACAGAATGATTGAAGATTATACAAGAAAATTTTATGTTCCATCCATGGAATTGACCGAAAAGATGAAAGAAAACAACTATGAACTTGCAAAGAAAAAAGCAGATTGGCAAAGTAACATAGAAAGAAACTGGAACAGAGTTTCAATTATAAGTGCAGACGATAATACAGGTTCAAAAACAATTAAAATAGGTGAACCGTTAAAAATCAGAGTTAGAGTTAATTTGGCAGGTATTGCTCCGGAAGATGTTTTCGTTCAAGTTTATGAAGGTTATTTGAATACGAAAAATGTGTTAAGCGATGAAACATTTGAAAACATGAAAATGGTTTCAAAAGAACAAGACGGAACATATATATATGAAATCGAAGCTCCTACAAGAATGGTAGGACATTGCGGTTATACCGTAAGAATAGTTCCGCAATATATGGATAAAGTTGAATATATTCCGGGCATAATTAAATGGTTTTAAACAATAATATAAAACTTGTTATATTCGATTTAGACGGAACATTAATAGATTCCAAATACGATTTAACAGATGCCGTAAATTTTGTAAGGCATGAATATGGTTTTGGTCCGCTATCCGTAGATAAGGTTGCTTCTTATCTGGGTAGCGGAATAACTGCACTCGTAAAAGCGGTTTTAACTGACATTAAAGATGAAGAATTTGATACAGCCGTTAAAAAGTTTAAAGATAATTATTCCAAACATTTAACGGACAAAACTTTACCGTACAAAAATGTTTCCGAAATGCTTTCAAACATTCCGCAACCAAAAGTTTTACTATCCAATAAAGATGAAAGATTTTCAAAACAAATTTTAGAAACACTTGGACTTTCAAAATATTTTACAAATATCTATGGCGGGGATTCCTTTAAAGAGAAAAAGCCAAGCCCGTTGCCGATATACGAAATCTTAAAAAAGTTTTCTTTAAATAAAGAAGATGTTGTTATGATAGGTGACGGTGCAAACGATATAATGGTTGGCAAAAATGCCGGTATAACAACAATAGGTGTTTTGTACGGATACTCTTCACAACAACAATTAAATAATTTGGCCCCAAACTATCAGGCGAAAGAGCCTAAAGAGATTATTAATATTATTAATAATCTCTCGTCACGATAAAATGGGCTACGAATTTATATTTTTAAATCTCATGTACCGCTTTGCTTTTGTACACTTCAATTTAAAAATATTTCTTCTCACCACAAACTATAAAGTTTTCTCTTTTTTGCTACATTATTTTTTGTAGAGTAAAAAAAATATATAATAAAAAATGTATAATATAAAATAGTTTTTAGACTTATAAAATTTCTTTCATTTAACTATAAACTAAAATGGTCGTTTTATAAGCTGTAAGCTCTAAGCTTTAAGCTAAAAATCGCAAAGCGATTTTTAAGGAGTACAAAAATGTTTTTCTTAAAATTGTTAAAACAGGTAATCGTAATTTTTCAAACAGACATTTCACCTAACCAGGTTGCTTGGGGATTTGCACTAGGTGCAATATTGGGACTTGTTCCTAATATGTTTATGAAACTTGTGCTGTTTATTGTAATAATGATGTTTAGAGTTAATATTTCCGCTGCATTTTTAGCTTGGGCAGTATACGAAATATTAAGCTTTGCTCTAGATCCGTTATTTGATAGTTTAGGTTATTACATATTAAATATAAACTCTCTAAACGGTTTCTATACATATCTTTATAACTTACCTGTAGTTCCTTTTACAAAGTTTAATAATACCGTAGTTATGGGCAGTTTGGTTACGGGTATAATTTTAATAATACCTAATATGATAATAGCTAAAAAGTTGTTGGTTTATTACAGAACGCATTTAAGAGAAAAAGTTTCCAAATGGAAAATAGTAAAAATATTGTCGGCAACAATACTTAGTACGAATGTAATAAAAATAGTTAAATAGGAGAGTAATAATATGAAAATTATAAGATGGAGTTTTTTGTTAACAACAATAATTATTATTGCTCTTATAGCAATATTAAATATTTTGTTTTTCGATAAAATTTTGAAGAAGGTAATAATATCTGCAGGGCAAACGGCTGTAGGTGCTAAAGTTGAAATAGATTATTTAAAAACAAGTTTCAAAAATTGTTCCGTTACAATAAACGGATTTAGAGCTGCGGACAAAAACAATTATTTCAAAAATTTGGTTGATATAGAAAAAATAAGATTTGATGTCAGGTTTGCACCTCTATTAAGAAAAAAAGTTGTTATAGATGAAATGAGTTTGGACGGATTGAGATGGCAAACAGACAGAAAAACTTCCGGCGAGTTGCCGAAAAAGAAAAAATCAAACGAAGAAAGTAAATTTGCAAAAATGTTTAAAACCGCAAAAGATAAAACGGTAACCGAATTTAATAATTTGCCGTCGGTTGAAATGTTTAACAAAATTCAAGATCAAATAAAGAATTTTGACGTAAACAAACTTATAGAAGACAGCGGTCTTTCTTCAATAAAAGAAGTAGAAAAAGTTTCTGCGGATTTACAGGATAAATATAAATCTTATCAGGATAAAATAAATAATTTTAATTATGAAGAAAAAATAAACAGAGCAAAAACATTGGCGGATGACCTTTCAAAAAGTAAGTTCGGTTCATTGGCGGATATTGCAAATACCGCTAAAAAAGTTAACGAACTTAAAACACTGAAAAAAGAGTTTGACGATATTTTGGCTGAACTTAACAATGCTAAAAAAGATGTAAGTGCAACGATAGATGTTACAAAACAAATTAAAAATACCATAACAAATGATGTTAATATGATTTGCGAAAAAATATCTATACCGACACTTAACACCAAAAATATATCTCAAATGTTGTTCGGAACAAAATGGGTTAACAGAGTGGAAAAAGTACTTTATTATATTTCGATAATTAAGCAATATATTCCGGAAGGTTCGGACGAAGAAGAAGTAAAAGAAGTTAAACAAAGAGCTTTAGGCAGAGATATAATATTCAGAGAAAAGCTTTATCCTTCGTTACTTATTTCGTTAATGAAAGTGACAGGAACAACGGCTAAAACCAAAGAAGAAGTCGGTATAGATTTTTCAGGTTTAATAAAAAATATTTCTTCTTCGCCGAAGTTGGTAGGTGCTCCCATAATATTGGAACTTGCCGGAAATAACTCAACACAAAAACTTGCAGTTAACGGACTTTTTGATCACAGAACAAAAGATTCCAAAGATAATATAAAAGTTGAGTTAACAGGTCTTTCGGGAACAATATTAAATATAGAACCGAACGATTATTTACCTCTTATAGATACATCTAAAGTTAATGTTGCAGGATCTTTTGATTTGAACAATTCCGGATTTTTGTGCAGTGCCGATATTGCTTTTAGAGATATAAAAGAAAAAGCATTAAATACTGTTGAAGGTAACTTAAAATATTTGGCACAAATTACAAACTCAATAAAATCTTTTGATGTTAATCTTACAGCTCAAACTCAAGACAGTGAAAACCTTAATATAAAAATTAATTCCGATATAGATAAAAAACTTTATGATGCTATTTCAAAACTTTTCTCGGCAAAAGTTAACGAAGCAAAAGATAAGATAAAACAAAAAGTTAGCGAACTTGCACAAGAAAAAGCCAAAGAAATAGAAAAGAGTTTGCAGGGTCAGAAAGATGCAGTGTTAAAACAGATTAACGAGAAGATTGGTACAGTTAATAATATTGAAAGTATTATCGGAGATGCGCTCAAGAAGCAAAAATAGCACTTTTGTTTATATTTGACGAAACGGATTTATCTTTTAAATAACAATTTTGCATTTGCCTTCTTTATGTACCGTTTCACTTTTGTACATCGCAGTCGGCAAATGCTTCATTCTTATTTAAAATATTGAATCCTTTGAATGTCAAGAACTACAATAATGTAAAAACGGGAAGAAAATTTTTCTTCCCGTTTTTTATTTTAATTAATAATTACTAATTGATTATGATTCTAACACAAAATCTTAAGGTCTTAAACGACTAGACGGTGTCATTGCGAACGAAGAGAAGCAATCCATTGTTGTTAATTATACACTGTACATTGTAAATTATAAATTGCCTTTCCGTTTGTCATTCCGGACTCGATCCGGAATCTCTTTTTTTTGTCATTCTGAACTCGATTCAGAATCTATAAAATATTTGTCCGAAGGACACCGAAATTATAAATTGTAAATTGTAAATTATAAATTGTTGTTTTGATTTTTTTTGCTTTGAATGTTCTGAAATTCAAATCTGTACTTTTGTTTAACATCCGGATACTTCTTGTGGTCAACTTCAGAAGTGAACATATCGAAAGGTCTTATATATAAACCTGTATCTCCGTACAATGCTCTGTATACAACATACTTCTCACCTGTTTCACTGTGTGTTGCAA
>CACWKJ010000021.1 GCA_902761395.1 uncultured Elusimicrobium sp.
TTGTTTTCTTTTTGCTATTTCTTCATCGGAAACTTTTAATTCTATTTTATATTCCGGAATATTTATTGAAATAATGTCACCGTCTTTAACATAAGCTATAAGACCGCCTGATGCAGCTTCCGGAGAAACATGACCGAGCGATGCACCTCTTGTAGCTCCGGAAAATCTTCCGTCTGTAATAAGTGCAACATCTTTGTCTAACCCCATACCTGCAATTGCGGATGTCGGGCTTAACATTTCTCTCATTCCCGGTCCGCCTGCCGGGCCTTCATATCTTATAACCACAACATCACCTTTAACTATTTTACCCGCATATATTGCCGCAATAGCTTCTTCTTCACTGTCATAAACTTTTGCAGGACCTTCATGTTTTAACATCTCAGGTGCAACCGCACTTCTTTTAACCACACAACCGTCCGGTGCAATGTTACCTTTCAACACTGCTATTCCGCCTGTTTTACTGTAAGGGTTATCTATATTTCTTATAGTTTCATTATCTAAATTTACTGCAGATTCAATGTTTTCACCCTCACCCAATGTTTTACCGGTACAAGTCATAACCGATGTATCTATTAAATTAAGTTTTGTTAATTCTTTTAAAACGGCATATACTCCGCCTGCCTCGTTTAAATCTTCCATATATGTGTGACCTGCCGGAGCCAAATGGCAAAGATTAGGAGTTTTTTCGCTTATCTCGTTTGCCATATCCAAATTAAATTCCACTCCGCACTCGTTGGCAATTGCCGGAAGATGTAACATACTGTTGGTTGAACAACCTAAAGCCATATCCGCAGTTAATGCATTTTTTATTGATTGTTTTGTCATAATGTCACGTGGGCAAATATTTTTCTTTACAAGTTCCATTATCTGCATACCTGCATGTTTTGCAAGTTCTATTCTTGCCGAATATACTGCAGGTATTGTTCCGTTACCTTTAAGTCCCATACCTAAAACTTCGGTTAAACAGTTCATTGAATTTGCCGTGTACATTCCCGAACATGAACCGCATGTAGGACAGGTCTTTTCTTCATATTTCGTAAGTTCTTCTTCGTTAATTTTTCCTGCTTTAAAAGCACCTACCGCTTCAAACATTCCCGAAAGACTTGTCTTTTTACCGTTAACTTTGCCTGCAAGCATAGGTCCACCGCTGACGAAAATTGTAGGGATGTTTACTCTTGCCGCGGCCATTAAAAGACCGGGAACATTTTTGTCACAGTTTGGTACCATAACAAGTCCGTCAAACCCGTGAGCTCTTACAATGGCTTCCGTGGAATCTGCAATCATATCTCTTGTAATAAGAGAATATTTCATTCCGTTATGTCCCATGGCAATACCGTCACAAACGGCAATCGCGGGAAACACTATCGGTGTTCCGCCTGCCATTGCAACACCGATTTTAACGGCTTCAACAATTTTATCTATGTTCATGTGACCGGGAACAATTTCTATGAAAGGTTTCGATTGTTCTTCTTTTGTTATTCCCAAGGCATGATATAAACTTCTGTGCGGTGCATTATGCGAACCATCTACAATTTTTTCTTTTATCATATTTTTTCTCCGAAATGATTTTAGATTTTTAGTTTGTATATTACGGTTTGAATTTGAATTTGTAACCTACATTTATTAATAATGCGGAATATTTCATGTCGTACCTGTCTCCATCAACGGTAACAGAGCCGTAATTGAAAGAATGCATAAGCTCAAGAAAAAAGCTATACATTATTTCAACACCAACACCAACAGCCCAATAAGGTCCGTTATCCGTGCTGAAATGTTCATCAATACCATTCTTATCATAATCCAGTCTAAAGAAACCGTAACCGGCTTGTGCTATAAAATAAAAACTGTCGAGAATATCCGAATCCAAATCCATTTTAGGTCTGATAGAAAGATAAATGTTTGTAAAAGCATATTTGTCGGACATACCGTAATCGGCTTTCGATTCAAAAATATTGTTTGCTCCAAAACCCATTGCCACTTGAGAATTAATATAAAAACAAAAGTCAGCTCCTAAAACAATACCTTTATCTGTTGAACCGTAATCATCTTTTGATTCCGTATAAATTTTAACATCCGTATCCAACGTATAACCGATCTTTCCCAATATTTCCATATCACCCGCTTCACTTGCAAATACAGGTGCTATAAACAATGCTGATAACACTACCGTCAGGATAATCTTTTTCATTTTTTGATATCCTCTTTTATATAGTTTACATTTCTTTAATTATACAAAATAAAAACGACAATTTATAATTAACACAAATGAAATTTTTAAAATTTTCATTGACAAGCATGATTAAAGCCGTCTATAAGTGCAGAAAAATTTAGAGCAAAAAACTATAAATCAAAAAAAGTTTTTTAGTGCGAACATGATTGAAGAAAAATCCGTTACATTAGTCTGTTAGGATTTTTCAAGTTGGAGCACGGCTTTAAATTTTTCAAACGATCAAGTTGGAGCACGGCTTTAAATTTTTCAAACGAATGGCTTTTTTGCTTGGAAATGAGAAATTTTAAAAGAATATTTTTATAGATTCCGGATCGAGTCCGGAATGACAAAGTAACTATAAACACTATGAATTGCCACACCAACTTCATCGGTTCGCAATGACAAATAAAAAAGCGGGAAGAAAATTCTTCCCGCTTTTTCCGCTTTGCTTCCAATCTTCTATTCTTCCAATCTTCCAAATTAATTGTTAATTAATTTGTCTTCATCGCTCCAGCTGTAAAGTTTTCTTATTTCTTTACCTACTTTTTCGCTTGGATGTTCAGCAGCAAGTTTTCTCATTGCGTTGAAATGAACTTGTCAAGTAAAAATGCTTTTGCAAATGTTCCGTCCTGAATATCTTTAAGAATCTTTTTCATTGTCTTTTTTGTTTCTTCCGTAATTATCTTAGGACCTGTTGTATAATCACCGTATTCTGCAGTATTTGAAATTGAATATCTCATACCTTCAAATCCGCTTTGATATATTAAATCTACAATCAATTTCATTTCATGAATACATTCAAAATAAGCGTTTCTCGGATCGTATCCCGCTTCAACCAAAGTTTCAAAACCTGCCTGCATCAAAGCACAAACTCCTCCGCACAAAACTGCTTGTTCTCCGAACAAATCCGTTTCTGTTTCAATACGGAAAGTTGTTTCGATAACACCTGCTCTTGCTCCGCCTATACCTAAAGCATAAGCAAGTGCGATTTCAAGTGCATCACCTGTAGCATTTTGTTCAACTGCAACCAAACAGGGAACACCTTTACCTGCCAAATATTCGCTTCTTACCGTATGTCCCGGACCTTTAGGCGCAATCATTATAACGTTAACATTTTTAGGAGGTTTTATGCATCCGAAATGAATGTTAAAGCCGTGTGCAAATGCTATTGTTTTACCTTCTTTAAGGTTAGGTTCGATACTTTCTTTATACAATTTTGCCTGTTTTTCATCGTTGATAAGTATCATTATAACATCTGCTTTTGCTGCGGCTTCGGCAGCTGTATAAACTTTCAATCCCTGCTTTTCCGCTTTTTCCCAACTTTTAGAACCTTTATAAAGTCCTACTATAACATCAACACCGGACTCTTTCAAGTTCAATGCATGTGCATGACCTTGTGAACCGTAACCGATAATTGCAACGGTTTTACCTTTAAGTTTTGCTAAGTTACAATCTTTTTGATAATAAATGTTTTGCATTTTTTTCTCCTCTCTTATATATAGTTTATTGTTTTATTTTGTCGTTCATTGTACATTATACATTGTAAATTGCTTTATTTCTTTCAATGGCAACAACACCGGTTCTGCAAAGTTCAACTATTCCCAACGGTCTTAAAATTTCAATAAAAGCATTTATTTTTGACGGTTTTCCCGTCATAACAACACATATCGTTTTCGGATTATAATCAACAATTTTTGCTCTGTAAATTTCCGTTATAGCCATAATTTCACTGCGGTTTTGAACGGTATTTTTAACTTTTATAAGTATCAATTCTCTTTCCACACTGTTTTTTTCATCTATATGTTTAACGTATGTAACATTATGAAGTTTTCTTAACTGGCTGATAAGTTGATCTTTATCGTTATCGTCACCCCTGAGGGTAATTGTTATTCTTGAAAAAGAAGAATCTTCCGTTTCACCTACGGTTAAAGAATCTATATTAAAACCTTTTCTCATAAAAAGGCCCGCAACTCTTGTTAATACGCCGTACTTGTTTTCCACCAAAGCGGCAATTACAAATCTTTTCATTTTGTTGCCTCCTCTTTAGATGTAATTATATCTTCTATCGATCCTCCCGGAGGAAGCATAGGAAGAACAAACTCATCCATATCAATTACTGTATCTATAATGTAAGGTGCATTTGCTTTATATGCGTTACCAAATGCTTTTTCAAATTCCTGTACGGTTGTTACTCTTTCACCTTTAAGTCCGAAAGCATCCGCAAGTTTTACAAAATCCGTTTTTCTGCCCAAAACGGTATTTGAATATCTTTTACCGTAAAACAGTGTTTGCCATTGTCTTACCATACCCAAAACACCGTTGTTTATAATAACTATTACAACCGGAATATTATAAGTAACCGCGGTTGCAAGTTCGTTCAAGTTCATACCGAAACTTCCGTCACCGGTAACTAAAATTGCTCTTTTTTTACTTCCTACCGCTGCACCTATTGCAGCACCCAACCCGTATCCCATGGTTCCAAGACCGCCGCTTGAAACAAATGTTCTCGGTTTTTCAAAACTTGTAAACTGTGCTGCCCACATTTGATGTTGTCCGACATCGGTAGCAACAACAGTATCATTATCTTTAATTTTATTTATAACATCAAAAACCTGCTTGGGACCGATCTTATCACTTTTAACAACATTAACTTTTTTGGAAATTTTTTTGCTTTCAGCTCTTAAATCATCTATTGTCTTTTTCCATTCGGCATGTTTTTGTTTGTCGCATTTTTCAATTATTTTTGAAAGCGCACAAGAAATCTTTCCTACAATACCTACATCCGCTTTAATATTTTTATTTATTTCGGAAAGGTCTGTATCAAGTTGTATAACTTTTGCATTTTTGGAATATTTTTTTACGTTTCCGGTAGCTCTGTCGCTGAACCTTACACCTATACCTATTACAAGGTCTGCTTCTTTGTTTGCCATTGAAGATTCGTATTGTCCGTGCATACCTTGCATACCTAAAAATCTTTCATAAGAATTTTCTATCGCGGAAAGTCCCATCAAAGTACAACCGATATATCCGTCTATTTTTTCGGCAAGTTCTTTTATTTTTTTACTTAACCCTGCGGTTATTACACCGCCGCCGATATAAATATACGGTTTTTGTGCTTTATTTATTAAATCAACCGCGGCATCTATTTCTTTATCATCCGCTTTTTTCTGCGGATAAGGTTCAATAACACCTTCACATTCAAAATCGTATTCCGCAATTTGAACATCTTTGGGAATATCTATTAATACAGGTCCCGGTCTTCCGGACTTTGCAATTTGGAAAGCTTCTCTTATAGTATCTGCCAAATCTTTAACATTACTTACAAAATAGTTGTGTTTTGTTATAGGTAATGTAACACCCGTAATATTTATTTCCTGAAAACTGTCTTTACCGATTAAAGAAGTAGGAACATTTCCGGTAATTGCCACCATAGGTATGGAATCAAGCATTGCCGTTGCAATTCCGGTAACCAAATTTGTTGCTCCCGGACCGGATGTTGCAATAACAACACCAACTTTACCGGTAGCTCTTGCATAACCGTCGGCAGCATGAGCAGCACCCTGTTCATGTGCGGCAAGATAATGGTTAATTCTGTCACTTGCTTTATATAATTCATCATATATATTCAACACTTGTCCGCCGGGATAGCCGAACACATCGGTTACACCTTGCTCTATAAGTGTTTCAATAACAATTCTTGAACCCGGCATTTTATGTTTTGCCATAATAGTCTTACCTCCACCAACAACAAAAAAACTTTCATCTCCGTTGTTATACGAAATAACTTAAAGAGACGAAAGCACTAAAATTGTTAAAGTATAAAAAACTTCCGCGGTACCACTCTTTTTCATCCTGACTCAGGATGCACTTTTTCTCTTTTACGGTGAGAATCCGTCTGTTTCTACTTTCGCTTATAACGATTTCTTACAGCTGCTCCGCGGTGACTTCAATATGTTTTGCCAATGTCTTGCACCAACCGACACTTCTCTTTAGACAAATTAATATTTACTATTCCGCATCGTTGCATTTAATACCGAAAATTATACCTTTACTATCTTTGTTTGTCAAACGGAACAAAATGCAAAGCATTTTATTGGTTATAGGGTTATAAGGTTATGGGGTGAAAGGTTAAAAAGGAAACGATTGCAAAAAAAGTATTAACAAAATAAAAGAATAATGTATAATAGCATACATGCTTATAGGAATAATACCTGATGTTCACCAAACAACACACTTTATCAAAATGGTTGAAAACAATATCAACCGGTTGGATAAACTTGTTTTTTTGGGCGACTATGTCGATAACTGGTTGGAAAAAATATGGTGGCACATTCCTGAACATAATCCCGTAAACACAATAAATAAAGTTGTATCTTACAAACAAAATTATCCCGATAAAATCGATTTGCTTTTGGGTAACCACTGTTTATCTTATTTATCAAAAAATCCCAAATCGAAACTTGTAAGCGGGCACCAACATGAACACGACAAAGAAATCGCACAAGCATTTTTGAATAACATTGAACATTTTAAAATTGCCGTGGAATATGACGGTTGGGTAATATCCCATGCCGGTTTTTCAAACACTTGGGTAAACAACCAAAAAGAAAAAGGATTTGATCCCGATAAAGAAAATATTATTGATTGGTGCAACAAAATGTTATTGAAAAAAAACTTTCATTATTTCGATTGGACCGGAAAGTTAAGTCCCAGCGGTGACGAAGTTACACAAACTCCCACCTGGATAAGACCTTTTTCACTAATAAAAGACTCTTATTTTCCCAACCAGTTGGTAGGCCACAGCGAAACAAAATTCGCACCGATATTTGTTAATAACAAAAATACAAACTTGATTCTTGTTGATTCCCCGGAACATACCTGCTACTTTGAACTTAACACAAACAAACAACCGAAATTCGAAACGGTACAAACCGTTTTGAAAAACATTAAAAAGAAAAACAAAGAAATGAACGATATGAAAGCAAAACAGGGAATAAAGATATAATTAATAAAAAAACAAAAAAACACAGAAAGAATATTTTCTTTCTGTGTTTTAATTAATTGTTTTTTTATTATTATATTGTAAATTTGTAACCAATGTTGAGTGACGTTACACTATATTCCAAATTAAAATCATCATCAGGTTCATTTATAGTACTGTTAGATGACGAGAATATAAGTTCAACTAAAACTACATCTTTTATTATTGTACCGAAACCTGTACCTAAATATAATCCGCTGTCCATCGATGGTTCTTGTCCATTAACCTTACATCTTCCCATACTCAAACCTATTTGGCCTATAAAATATACACTCGAAAATATATCGGATTTTGTTTTTATTTCAGGTTTTACCGCCAAATAAATATTTGTTGTTCCACCTTTAGGTTTGTCGCCGCCAAGTTTTGCTTTTGTCTCCGTATCAAAAAGGTAATTTGCACCAACACCTACAGACAAACAATCTATTACTCCATAAAAAAATTCTGCACCCAACATAAAAGGCATATCTGTTTTGAAAACGCTATATGCATCTTTGTCACTGTTTAATGAAACGCTGCTGATTAAACCTAAACCTAATTTTCCGTTAATAGACATTTCACCTTTTTCTGCAAATGCAGGTACTACCATTGCTACTGCTAACAACAACACCAATAAACTTTTTTTCATTTATTATCTCCTTATTATAAAGAATATTTCACTATTCGGTTATTATAAAAAATCAACTTGTATTTGTCAAAAATTGTTTTGCATTTTTTACCGACATTATACATTGTCGTTTAAAATAAGGATAAAAATCCCAATTAAGCAACACTATTAAAAACTAAAAATATACATAAAATCAATATATTTACAAAATATTTATTGACAAACATATTTTTATATCTTATAATTAATCGTGAAATTAATCACAATAAAAGGAGTGATGAGATATGCCTAAGAAAAAACAACCTAAAGGGACTGTTACTAAAGCAAAGATAACAGAAACCGAAAAAGATACCGCACCAAACATTGTTGATACGGTAGAAAAATTAAATGCTTTAATTGCCAGAGTAAAAAAAGCTCAAACGGAATATGCAAATTATTCCCAGGAACAGGTAGACAAAATTTTTAAAGCGGCGGCAACCGCAGCAAACAAAGTAAGAATTCCGCTTGCAAGAATGGCTGTGGAAGATACCGGTATGGGTGTTTTGGAAGATAAGATAATAAAAAATCATTATGCTTCCGAATACATTTACAACAAACATAAATATGCAAAAACCTGCGGAATAATAAGCGAAGACAAAGAAAACGGTATAAAAATAGTTGCCGAACCTTTGGGAATTATCGCAGGTATCATACCTACAACAAACCCCACATCAACGGCAATATTTAAATCACTTATAGTATTAAAAACAAGAAATGCAATTATATTTTCCCCTCACCCCAGAGCAACAAAAAGTACAATAGAAGCGGCAAAAGTTGTTCTCAACGCTGCCGTTGAAGCCGGAGCTCCGAAAGATATTATCGGTTGGATAGATACTCCTTCAATGGAACTTTCGGATGCTTTGTTACATCATCCTGATATTGCCTGCATCTTGGCAACCGGCGGACCGGGAATGGTTAAAGCGGCATACTCTTCGGGAAAACCCGCACTCGGTGTAGGCCCCGGAAATGCTTGTGCCGTTATAGATGAAACCGCCGATATCAGAGCATCCGTATCTTCAATTATAATGTCTAAAACTTTTGATAACGGTATGATATGTGCTTCCGAACAAGCGGTTGTTGTTGTTGAATCCGTTTACGAAAAAATCAAAAAAGAGTTTATTTACAGAGGTGCATACCTTGTAAGTAAAAGTGACGAGAAAAAAATGGTTGCACTTCCTTTCATAGATGCAAAAAGAGGAACCGCGCATCCTTTAATAGTAGGTCAAACACCTCAAAAAATCGCGGAACTTTCCGGATTTAAAATTCCGCAGGATTCCAAATTGTTGTTATGCGAAAGACCGAAAGTGGATTGGAACGATCCTTTTTCAAGAGAAAAACTTTCACCTATATTAACAATGTACAAAGCAAAGAACTTTGAACAGGCAACGGAAATGGCTTACGAACTTGTATCCAAGGGCGGACCCGGTCACACTTCCGTTTTGTACACGGATGCAAGAGTAAAAGAAAGAATAAACGTTTTTGCGGAAAAAATGCCTTCCTGCCGTGTATTAATTAATACACCGTCATCGCAAGGCGGTATAGGAGATATTTACAACTTTAAACTTGAACCTTCGTTATCGCTCGGATGCGGATCGTGGGGCGGCAACTCGATATCGGGAAATATCGGAGTAGAACATTTGTTAAATTACAAGACTGTAGCCGAAAGGAGAGAAAATATGTTATGGTTTAAAGTTCCGCAAAAAATATATTTTAAGAGAGGATGCTTGGACCTTGCTCTTAAAGAACTTAAAGGTAAAAAAAGAGCATTTATCGTTACAGACCGTTTCTTGTTCAATTCCGGTGCTGTTGAAAATATTACCGATGTTTTGGATGAAATGGAAATAGATCATCAAATGTTTTTCGATGTTAAACCGGACCCGACACTTGCAACAATAGATGAAGCTCTTACAATGATAAGAACTTACGAGCCGGACGTAATTATCGCGTTGGGCGGCGGTTCACCTATGGATGCCGGTAAAATTCTTTGGTTGTTGTATGAACAACCGGACGTAAACTTTGAAGATATTTCCATGAGGTTTATGGATATAAGAAAAAGAATTTGCCAAATACCGGATTTAGGTAAAAAAGCCACTATGGTATGTATACCGACAACATCGGGTACAGGTTCGGAAGTTACACCTTTTTCAATTATTACCGATGAAAAAACACATTACAAATATGCAATTGCAGATTATGCTTTAACACCTAACATGGCAATTGTCGATCCTAACTTTGTTGACAGTATGCCTCAGGGATTAACCGCTGCTTCCGGTATAGATGCGTTGGTACATTCGTTGGAAGCATACGTTTCCTGCATGGCAACAAACTTTACAAACTCCAACGCTTTGGAAGCAACAAAACTTGTGTTCAAGTATCTTCCCCGTTCATACAAAGACGGTAAAAAAGATCCCAAGGCAAGAGAAAAAATGCATTACGCCGCAACAATAGCAGGTATGGCTTTTGCAAATGCTTTCTTGGGATTATGTCATTCTATGGCACATAAGCTCGGCGCAATGTACAACATTCCGCACGGCGTGGCAAATGCACTTTTAATAAGACAAATTATAAAATTCAATTCCAACGACAGGCCCAGAAAACAAGCCACGTTCCCGCAATACAAGTATCCCAACGCAAAAATGAAATATGCACAAATTGCGGACGAACTTGATTTGGGCGGTAAAAACGATGATGAAAAAACAAATAATTTAATAAAAGCGGTTGATGATTTAATGACAAAAATCAATTTACCTAAATCCATAAAAGAGTTCGGTGTAAAAGAAGACGAGTTCATGAAAAATCTCGATACTCTTGTGGAAAGAGCATTCGATGATCAATGCACCGGAGCAAACCCTGTTTATCCGTTAATGTCGGAAATTAAACAAATATTCTTAAATGCTTATAACGGTATTGTGTAAAAAATAAAAACATTCGTAAGGGCAGGCAACAAATGTCTGCCCTTATAAGAGGACATTTTTATGAATATACCCGATAAAGTTTTGAACCGTTTATCTTTATACCATTTTATACTTGACGATTTAAGAGAAGGCGAACAATATATTTCAAGCAAAAAAATTGCCGAACTGTTAAATATAGATAATTCACAGGTAAGAAAAGATTTAAAATATCTCGGCAGTTCCGATTTAGGTAAATGTCGTGTAGGTTACGATGCCAAAAAGTTAAAAAAGACAATAGAAGAAAAGTTGGGTTTCAAGCAGCAACGAAATGCTTTTATTATAGGTGCCGGAAATTTGGGTTCTGCACTTGCCAAGTATAACAGTTTCAAAGATTACGGATTAAATATCGTTGCAATGTTCGATACGGACACAAAAAAAATAGGTTCTTTCATTAACGGTAAAGAAGTTTTCAATGTAACTAAAGTGGCAACACTTGCAACAAAAATGAAAGTGGATTTTGCCATACTTACCGTACCCAGAGAAAATGCCAAAACAACGGCAAACTATCTTGCAGGTGCAGGTATAAAAAACATTTGGAATTTTACACCGTGTATATTGGATGTTCCGAAAGATATTAAGGTTTGGAATGAGAATCTGATTGGCAGTTTTTTGCAGTTCAATATTGAAAAAAAGTAGCGAAACGGATTTATCTTTTAAATAATAATATATCTAAAAACAGATCTACACAATAATATCCGAAAAGCGGTCTTCAAAAACAATTTGTTTCCTGCACAATATTCCGGCAAGTTTGTTTGTATCATCTACAACTATAACATCCAAAATTTCGTTGGTATGTAAAACAAAAAGGGCTTTATATAAATTTTCTTTTTGGTTAACGGTTACAGGTTCCGGATTCATTATATTTTCTATACTGTCATCAGTATTTTTGTTACTGAAAATGTAGTCATCAATTTCTTCTTTTGAAATGCTGCCTGCAACAACATTGTTATCGTTTAATATCGGTAAAACATTATATTTCGTTTGTTTCATTAAATTCGGTATTTCGGAAATTTTTGTTTTTAATGTTACATTAACAACATTTTTATCCATAGCATCAACAACTTTCAGTTCACACAAAGTTTCTTTCTCTTTCGTATTTTGGGATTGTTTCAAAATTAAAGTTGAATATATCGGTTCATGCCCGAACAATTGTGCAACCAAATCCGCAACGGCAATACTTAACATTACCGGCAAAATATGATGATAATCGCCGGTCAATTCAAAAACCATAACTATGGCGGTTATCGGTGTTCTTGCAACCGCCGCCAAAAATGCTCCCATACCGACAATGGATATCGTAACCAAATTTATTTCTATTCCGATAACATTTGATATTGAACCTACAATATAACCCAAAAACGAGCCCAACATTAAAACAGGGAAAAATATTCCCCCTGCAGCACCCGAAGAAAAACATAACGGAGTAACTAAAAATTTTACTGCAAATATTATTGCTATTAACGAAAGAGTAAATTTGTATTGAAACAATTGTGAAATAAAAATGTTGCCGGAACCTAAAACATAAGGTAAGAAAACACCCACAATACCTATAACAAAACCTGCTATTGCAGGCTTTATATAGTTTGGAACTTTTATTTTATCGAACACTTTTTGGTTTAAGAAAATTGTTTTGGCAAACAACACACCGAAAACGCCTACAATTATTCCCAACACTATAAAAACAACAAGACTTTCCAACGAAATTTTAGGAAGATTTTGCAGTTCCGGTATAAAAAAAGAGGGATTTTCCCCCACAAAATGTCTTGATACGGTTACCGCGGAAACTGTTGCTATAAGAACGGTAAACAATGTTGAAACGGAAAACTTTCTTGTAAGTTCTTCAACGGCAAAAATTGTTCCGGCAACAGGTGCATTAAAAGTTGCTCCTATTGCCGAAGCTGCACCTGCAGTTATTAAATTGTGTTGTTTTGTTCCGTTCTTTTTAAATAATCTTGAAATCACGGCACCGCAACCGGCACCAAGCTGAACACTCGGTCCTTCCCTTCCTAAAGAAAAGCCGCTGCCTATACCTATAACACCAGCTGCAAATTTTATAAACATACTTCTGATTCTTATTTTTTTACCCAACCGCATCAATGCCAACTTTACAAAAGGAATACCGCTCCCTTTTGTTTCGGGTGCAACCTTAAACACAAGTATTCCCACAATTAAACCTGCCAAACAAGTTATAATCGGGAATACAAATATTTTTGCTATTAACGGAATTTGTGATAAAAAACTTTGGTTAAAAGAAAACAAATTAGAAATGCACCAATTAAACAATATTACTATTATTCCGGATAAAATCCCCACTAATATTGCTTCTATGATAATTCCCAACTTGGAAAGTTTTGCAATCTTCAATAACATAATGCAATATTATACTACTTTTAGGAAAGAAAGGTTTATCATCCTTTTTTACAACAAATTTACGACAAGATGTTGTCGTGTTTTTTATAAAGTACTATTTTTTAGTAAAACTTTCCCCTTTGGCAGTAATCAAGGGCGTGTAGAAATAATTACATGTACAATTAAATCCGTTTTTATAGCGACCTTAATATTTTGGTTATAATTTTGCAAC
>CACWKJ010000022.1 GCA_902761395.1 uncultured Elusimicrobium sp.
TTAGTGTTACATTTTTGTTTAGAGTCTTTAAAAACTTCTATTATTCCTTCGCAATATTTTTTTATCTTTGCTAACCCTTTATCGTTACCTATATAATTTAACAATTTAACTATATTGTCTTGTGAATATAATTTATTGTTAAACTCCACTATTGCTTTACAACTTCTGTAGTTTGTATCCAATACAGTAAGTTGAGGAAAATAATTTGCAAACTCTATTCGAGGAACATAGAAAATTTTAGAGTCTCCGCCTCTAAATCCGTAAATTGCTTGTTTTTTGTCCCCTACATAAAAAAACGAACCGCCCTTTGAAAGATTTTCTTCAACTATAAGTTTTAATGTTTGCCACTGAGTTTGATTTGTATCTTGAAATTCATCTATAAGAAAATCGGTAAAATTGTTGGATAAGCTCAGATATATTTCCGGAGCCAACTCTTGTTCATAAAAAACTTTGGATACCTGTTTATTTATATCTTGCAAGAACATTACGGAATCCATCTTTGCTCTTATTTCAAATTCTTTTAATATACTATCAAACATCTTTATATAGTTATCGTAAAAATGTTTAGCTTTGAATTCCATAAACTTTCGAATAATACTTTGACCTTTAAAAAACAATTCTTCAAATTCCGCATTATATTGATTAGGAGAAATATTTTTATAAGGAAGGTCTGGTTTTGAGAAAAACTTAGTTATTTTTCCTGTGTATAAAGATTTTTTCCCGAAAACAACATCTTCTATATAATTTGAAAAATAACCATTAATTATTTTTTTTATATCTTTTATTTTAGAAATATTTTCACAAATATTTACAAAAGCAGAGTTTAACTTAGATAACTCTTTAGAATATTTTACTTTCTTTTTGATTTCCACTATTTTTTTTGTTATTTCTTTCTTGTATAGTTTATTGAATGTTTTGGAAATATTGCCTCTAATATTCCAAGATGAAGTATTATCTACAATATACTGTTCAAAAAAAGCATCCAATACTTCTTTTACTTTTTTATCAGTAAAAGATTTGTCTAAAAAAACATCTGCTGTAGAATAATCAATATAATCGTCATAAGAATCTAAAATTTCATAATTTGGAGATACTCCCAATTTTAATGCGCATGCTTTTATTATTAAGTTTATGAAACTATCTATTGTTCTTACATTAAAATGATCGAAATTGTTTATTATATAGTTTACTACGATATCGGCATTTGAAGGAATTTTTGTTTTAGGAATATTTACTGCCGTTAAAACATCTTTTACATCTTGTCCTAAAGATATTTTTTTCAAATATTTTATTATTCTTTCTTTCATTTCAATGGTTGCTTTATTTGTGAAAGTTAAGGCAAGAATATTGTTTAAGGGAGGATTTGCTTTAGACGAATCAAAATTCAGCAACAAAGAAATGTATCTTTTTGCCAAATTATGTGTTTTACCCGAACCTGCAGATGCTTCTAATACAACAAATTTGCTTGTATCCATATTGGTTGTTTATTAATATTTATTTGAACTTTTTAAAGTTTTTTGAATTTCCCGATTTATATCTTTTTTCTTCAACAAGTCTCTTTTATCGTAGGTGGTCTTTCCTTTTGCAAGGCCTATAAGAGCTTTTATTTTCCCGTATTTTGAAACATAAATTTCCAAAGGAATAACGGTCAATCCTTTTTCTTTTGATTTTGAAAAAAGTTTATTTATTTCCTGTTTATGCAACAACAACTTTCTATTTTTCTTTGCATCATAATCACTGATATGCGTTGAAATTTGTGTGTATGGCGCTATATAAACATTCTCAAGGTATGCTTCACCATTTGCAAATTTTACAATTGAGTCTACCAAACTTGCATTGTGTAATCTTAAAGATTTTACTTCATATCCGGACAATACGATACCCGCTTCATATTCTTCCAAAATATGATAGTTGTGATATGCTTTTTTATTTGTAACTAAAACTTTTTTTTCACCGTTTTTGTTTGTCATAACATTAACTATTTTATCAAAAATATACTAAAAAGAGTATATATGTTTATGTTGACAAAAAAGGTTAAATCTTTTAAAATCTTTAGGTCGGGTTATTAATGCGCCCATAGCTCAATTGGATAGAGCGTTTGACTACGAATCAAAAGGTTAGAGGTTCAACTCCTCTTGGGCGCGGACGGATTTTTAAAATAACAATCAAATTAAGGAGTATAAAATGAAAGAAAAAGTTGAAGCAGTTTTAAATCAGGTAAGACCTGCTCTTATAGCCGATGGCGGAAATGTAGAGTTGGTAGATATTACACCTGATAACATTGTAAAAGTTAAATTACAAGGTCATTGCGGAAATTGCCCTATGGCAATGATGACATTGGAAATGGGAATAAAAAAAGCTATCCAAGAAGCTCTCCCAGAAATAAAAGATGTTGTTGCAGTATAGTAAATGAAAATAGGTATTTTATCTGATACACATAACAATATAGATAAAATATGTAAAGCTATAGATTTTTTTAATCTCCGGCAAGTAGAATTTGTTTTACATGCCGGAGATTTTTCTTATCCCGAAGCGGCAAAATATTTTTCAAAACTAAATGTTCCTTTTTTAGCAATTTTCGGAAACAACGATTTTGACTATTACGGACTATCAAAAACCATTGAAAAATTCGGTAACATTTATGAACCGCCATACGATTTTGTGTTAGACAACAAAACTTTCTTACTAACACACCATTTATACACACCGACAAAGAAATTTGATTATATAATTTACGGTCATACACACAGACCTTCAATAACAAAAACGGTTAACGGCTTACTTATAAACCCCGGAGAAGTTACAGGAAGAAGATATGGAAGAAGCACGGTTGCTATTCTTGATACAACAGCAAACCGTGCCGAAATATTTGATTTGGATTTAGAATAATATTTATCTTATTATATCTGAACTCGAAAAGTTGGAACTGTTATCTACAGGCATAATAAAGTATGCAATTATATATAAAAGTCCTACCGGAAAAAATCCTGAAAGGCAAAATATCAATACGATTATTATTCTTACTACAGTTTTATCTATTTCAAAATACTGTGCCAATCCTGAACATATACCGAAAATAATTTTATCATTAGGTAATCTTGTTAACTGTTTTGACATTTTTCCTCCAGCTTATTTTTTATTATCTGCTTCTCTTATTTGAACTCTTCTTATCTTGCCGCTTATTGTTTTAGGCAACTCATCTACAAATTCAACTATTCTCGGATATTTATAAGGAGCTGTAACTCTTTTAACATGGTTTTGCAATTCTTTTTTCAAATCGTCACTTGCTTTAAAACCTTTTGCCAAAACAACGGTTGCTTTAACAATTTGACCTCTGTCAGGATCTGGAACTGCTGTTATTGCACATTCCAATACTGCAGGATGTTCCAACAATGCACTTTCTACTTCAAAAGGCCCGATTCTGTATCCGGAACTTTTTATAACATCATCAACTCTGCCGACAAACCAAATGTATCCGTCTTCATCTCTGTATGCGGTATCACCGGTAAAATATAATCCGTCATGTAAAACTTGTTTTGTAAGTTCGGGATCTTTGTAGTAACCGTTAAATAATCCCGCCGGTTTTTCACCGTGAAGTCTTACTACAATTTGTCCGACTTCACCGAACTCACAAGATTTATAATCATCATCAACAATATCTATATCATAATACGGCGCAGGTTTTCCTATGGAACCGGGTTTCGGTGTCATCATAGGAAAGTTTCCGATAATGGAAACAAGTTCGGTTTGTCCGTAAGATTCCATTAATCTTACACCCGTAATTTTTTTCCAATTATTGTACATCTCAGCATCTAAAGGTTCACCTGCAATCGTACAATATTTTAAGTTAGACAAATCATAACTCGGTATATCTTCTTTTATCAAATATCTGTATATTGTCGGAGGTGCACAGAAAGATGTAACTTTATGTTTGGAAATTTGTTCCAAAATATCTTTCGGTGTAAACTTATCGAAATCATAAACAAATACAGCCGTACCTGTTATCCATTGAGCATAAATTTTTCCCCAAGCGGCTTTTGCCCAACCTGTATCGGCAACGGTTATATGAAGTCCGTTTTCTTGAAGATTGTGCCACTGACCTACAATCAAAAGACCTAACGGATATGTGAAATCGTGTGTTACCATTTTAGGCATTCCGGTTGTTCCGGAAGTAAAATATAAAAGCATATTATCATGATTTGTTGTTGCCTGGTCACCTTGCGGTCTTTCGAATACATCAGACTCTTTTTCTATTTCTTCCGTAAAGTTGTACCAACCGTCAGCACCTTTACTGTTTACACAAACTTTATATTTCAGTGTAGGTGTTTTGCTTTGCGATTTATTTACAACATCTACAAGACCGTGAGCATCTACAACAACAGCCATTTTAACGTCCGCAGCGTTACATCTGTAAACTATATCTTTTTCCGTTAACAAATGTGTTGCAGGTATTCCTATTGCACCTATTTTGTGAAGTGCTACAACAGAAAACCAAAACTCAAATCTTCTTTTAAGAATAAGTAAAACCGTATCGCCTTTTTTTATGCCTATTCTTTTGAAGAAGTTTGCCGTTTTATTTGTATATCTTTTAATATCTTCAAACGTAAAAGTTTTTTCCAAACCTTTATCATCGCACCAAACAAGAGCTTTTTTATTAGGTTCTTGTTTTGCCCACTCATCAACAATATCGAAACCGAAATTAAAATTTTCGGGCACGGTTATCTTAAAATTTTTCACAAAATCTTCATACTTATCGAAATGTTTCATTGTTATATATTTTTCTAACATTTTTTTCTCCATATTAATTCAATATTGTAGCGAGAAATCTAAGTTGTTTGTTACCCAAAGCCATCATTGCATGTTCTGTTCCGGAATCAAAATAAATGCTGTCTCCCGGATTTAAAATAACTTCCTGATTCTTATAAAAGAACTTCATTTGCCCTTCAAGAATATAGTTAAATTCGTGTCCTTCATGAGCATATTTATGAATATCACTTTTTTCTTCTTTTTCAGGATCAACCGTTACCATAAAAAATTCCGCTTTTTTGTTAATAAAATTATATGCCAAATCCTGATATTTATATTCCTTTCTTCTGTCTATTGAAAGGCCTTTATCTTTTCTTACCACACTGAACTTTTTAAGTTTAGGTTCTTCACCTGTTAACAAAACAGTCAACTCTATATTGAACTTTCCTGCCATCGCGTACAAAAAGCTTACCGGAATATCACATTCTCCGCTTTCATACTCAATATATTTTTCTACATCTACATTAAGTTCTTTTGCCATTGATTCAATAGACATATCGGAAATTTCTCTCAACTCTTTAATTCGCTTTGCAATCAATTTAATATTTTCTAACATAACAACACTACCTCCTACCATATAATAAATACTTGTAAATTCTATAAATTTAATCTTACAAAAGCAATATAAATTTTTAATTTGATATTCTGTAAATTAGATGTTATTTTTGATCTTTTAATTGTTTGTAAATGAACTTAATGTTTTTCTTAAGTTCGGCAAGAGTTCCGGAATTATCTATTGTAATATCCGCCATCTTCATTTTATCTTCTATAGGCATTTGCAATGCTATTCTCTTTGTAGCTTCTTCTTTTGAAAGATTATCTCTTTTCATAAGTCTTGACAGCTGCAAATGGTATTTTGCATATATAACAATAACTTTATCACAAATTCTGTCTAATCCCACTTCGAAAAGTAACGGAGCATCAACTATAATGTCGGTAACATTATATTTCTTTGCAATTATCTCGTTTGTTCTTCTTATTATATGAGGATGGATTATTCTTTCGAGCTCGATTTTTGCTTGTTTATCGTTAAAAACGATTTCACCTAACTTCTTTCTGTTCAATGTTCCGTCGTCTTTTAATATATCCGTACCGAATGTACCGACAATATCTTTCAAACATTTACTGTCTTTTGTAGTTAATGTTCTTGATATTTTATCGGCATCGATTATATAACAACCGATTTGTTTAAATATTTTAGATGATTGACTTTTTCCGGTAGCTATGCTTCCCGTAAGTCCGATTATCATTTTATACCTTCCATTTCTGCCCAATTAGTTCCTTTTTTTACTTCCACCAACAAAGGAACTTCCAACTTTACCGCATGTTCCATTTCATATTTTAGCATATTTATAACAGTATTTTCTTCTTCTTTCGGAACTTCCAACAATAAATCATCATGAACCTGTAAAAGTATCTTGGATTTTAAGTTTTGTTCTTTCAACTTTTTAGATACATTTATCATTGCTATTTTGATAATATCCGCTGATGTCCCTTGAACCGGAGTATTTAAAGCCATTCTTTCACCGAAAGATACAATTTGCTTATTGGAAGAATTTATTTCCGGAATATATCTTATTCTGCCGGTAATTGTTTTAACATAACCTTTCTGTTTTGTTTCTTCTATTATTCTGGCAGACCAATTCTTTATACCGGAATATTTTGAAAAATAACTATCTATATACTCTTTTGCCTGTTTAACCGGAATATCCAACTGTTTAGATAATCCGAACGAAGATATACCGTAAACTATACCGAAATTTATGGATTTGGCAGCCATCCTTTGCTGTTTTGTAACATCTTCTTTTTTGGCTATATTAAAAACTTCCATAGCAGTTGCCGTATGAATATCTTGTCCGGAACAAAAAGCTTTAATTAAGTTTGTATCTTTGGATATGTGTGCTAAAGATCTTAAATCTATTTGAGAATAATCCGCAGAAACGAAAACATTGCCTTCATCTGCAACAAAAACTTTTCTGAATCTTCTGCCGTACTCCGTTCTTATGGGAATATTTTGCAAATTAGGATCAGAAGAAGAAAGTCTGCCTGTTGTTGTAACCGCCTGATTAAATATAGTGTGTATTCTTTCCCCTTCAACTTCGGTGAATCTTCTGACCGAATCCACATAAGTGGTTTTTAATTTTTGTAATTCTCTGTATTTTAATATTTCGTTAGCAATATCATACTGAGAAAGTTCTACCAAAACAGACTCATCAGTAGAATAACCCGTTTTAGTTTTTTTAATTACAGGTAAATTCAACTTTTCAAACAATATCGTTGCCAACTGTTTAGGCGAGTTTATATTAAATGTTTCTCCTGCCAAATTATAAATATTTTGTTCAAGAACCGATATGGCGTTTGTTAACTCTTTATCAAAATCATTTAAAAAGTTTTTGTCTGTTTTTATACCGATATCTTCCATTTCATACAACACCTGAACTATCGGCATTTCTATGTCGAAAAACAAAGATATCAAATTGTTTTTATTCAATTCATTTATCAATATATCTTTTAAGTTATAAATACTTATTGATTTAGAACATGAATATTGTGCCAATGTTTCTATATCAATATTGTCGGCTTTTATTTTTTTCGTTCCTTTGGAAAAGATTTCTTCTTCGGTTTTTATATAAAAATCCAAGAATTTTAATGCTAAGTTTTCTATCGTATGTTGTTGTGACGGGTTTATACAATATGATGCAATCATAACATCAAAATCAATATTTTTCAGTTCTATATTTAAAGTTTTCAATATATGTTTAACAAACTTTAAATCATAACCCATAAACTTTATATTTTCATTTTCAAATACCGGTTTAAATATTTCAGTAAAATCCTGTTCGGGAACTTGCTGCAATATAAAATCGTTATGATTTATCGGAACATAATAATTGTTGTTTTGCCCGTAACAAAAAGAAACACCTACTATTAAATCTTGCATTATACCGGAACCTGCAGTTTCAATATTTATTGATATTTCATTTTGTTGCAACAGCTCTTGTTTAAGTGTATTTGCTTTTTCTGTCGTATCGATTATTTTTACGATATTTTTTGTTTCTTTATGTATAATTTTTTGTTCTGCAATTTTTTCTTCTTTCTTATCTTGTTGTTTATCAGTTTGAAAAGTTGTCTGTTGTGAATTATTAGGAATAAAGCTGTATAATTCATATTCCTTAAAAAATTCTTTCGCCGTTTCCGTACCGAACAAATTATAATTAAAATTCATTTTGTCTACGGAAACATCTATAGGCACATTAAGTTCAAGTTGTACAAGTTTTTTGCTTAACAAAACATCGTTTGCACCGTCTTTAATTGCTTGTGATATTTTACCTTTAATTGAATCGGCATTTGCAATAATATCTTCAACACTGCCGTAAGTGTTTATAAGTTTTACTGCAGTTTTTTCACCTATACCTTTAACTCCGCAAACATTGTCGCAATTGTCACCCATTAAGGCTAACATATCCACTATTTTATCAGGATACAAGCCATACTTTTCATAAACTTTTTGTCTGTCGAACATTATATTCTTAGATTCATTCCAAATATGAATATTATCATTTACCAATTGAAACAAATCTTTATCACCGGTAACAATAACAACTTTTATACCTTGTTGTTCAGCTTTTTTTGCTACAGTTCCTATAACATCGTCAGCTTCAAAACCTGCCATTTCAAAAGAAGCAAGTTGCATAGCATTAACTGCTTGTCTTGCTATAGGCATTTGTTTTATTAAATCTTCATCCAACTGTTTTCTGTTTGCTTTGTATATAGGTGACAGTTGATGTCTGAAATTTTTTGAAGGATGGTCAAAACATATGGCAATATAATCCGGTTTTTGTTCGTTTTTTACTTTATTGATAAGTTTTATAAAACCGTAAACCGCATTTGTAGGAACACCTTTCGAAGTTGTAAGCGGTCTTATTGCATGGTATGCTCTATGAATATATGCACTGGCATCTATGATATATAAAACTTTGTCCACAATCAAAAATACTCCGTATTTTAGCCCTCTATAAAATGTTGAGCGGAAATTGCTGCTATTGCCCCGTCACCCGCAGCGGTAACAACTTGTCTTAAAATCTTTTGTCTTACATCACCGCAGGCAAAAATACCTTCTATTGAAGTGTTCATATTGTCATCGGTTACGATGTAACCTGCATCGTTCAACTTTATTTTTGTATTTTCCAAAAATTTTGTATTCGGTAACCAACCTACAAAAACAAAAACCCCGTTAACAGATACCGGTGAAGAGATGTTATTTTTAACATTTTTTAATATCACCTGTTCTACCGAAAGATTACCTGAAATTTTTTCTACTACGGAATCAAATATTATGTTTATTTTAGGTTCTGCAAAAACTTTTTCCTGCAAAATTTTTGCTGCTCTAAACTGATCTCTTCTATGTATTAAATTAACTTTTGTGGCAAATTTCGTTAAATACAATGCTTCTTGCAGTGCAGAGTCTCCTCCGCCGACAACAGCTATTTCTTTGTTTCTGAAAAAAGGACCGTCACAAGTAGCACAATAAGATACACCTTTACCTATAAATTCCTGCTCGCCTTCAACCCCTAACTTTTTGAAATTTGCTCCGCTTGCTATAATAATCGTTTTAGTAAAATATTCTTTTTTATCCGAAAGTACAACTTTTTTTATTGCATCATCTGTTTCTATAAAAGAAGCTTCACCGTAAACTATTTCACAACCGAAAGTTCTTGCTTGTTTTTCCATTTTCATGGCAAGTTCAAACCCGTTTATACCTTCTTCAAAACCGGGATAATTTTCAAGGTGATCGGTTATTGCGATTTGCCCTCCGCAACCCGCCTTTTCTATAAGTAAAGTTTTAAGTCTTGCTCTTGAAGCATATATCGCGGCAGACATTCCGGAAGGGCCGCCGCCGACTATTATAACATCATATATCATATTTTATTCTCTCTGTTTTAGTGATTTTTTTCTATAGTAATTTTTTTATATCTTTTTGCCAAAGTTCTTCTACACCGGGAGCAAACCCAACGTACTTGTTATAAATTTCTCCGTTCTTGTCTATTATAAAAAATCTCGGTATGGATGAAATTTTATAGTTGGATATCACTTTTTTGTCACTTAACAATACGGGATAATTCATTTTCTGTTTTTTCATAAATTTTAATATTGTGTCTTTATCTTCTTGTAAGTTTATACCCAACACAACAAAATCTTCATTATCTTTATATTGTTCATACAAATTTTCTACTGCGGGAATAGAAGCTCTGCAAGGAGGACACCAAGTTGCCCAAAAATCTATAAATACAACTTTACCTTTATAATCGGATAAAGATACAGGTTTGCCTTCCAAATCCTGCAAAGTAAAATCGTAAGAGACTTCTGCACAAGATAGTGAAACACATGCTATTACAAACAACAACAGAATAAACAGTTTTTTATAAAACATTATTTAACTCCTGCTCTATAGCGGTTTTAGGCCTGAATCCTACCATTTTGTTTATTGCTTTTCCACCTTTAAATATTATAAGGCAAGGAATAGATGTTATTTGAAACTGTGATGATAATGACATATTTTCATCCGTATTAACTTTACCTACTTTTATTTTGCCGTCATATTCTTTTGCTATTTCATCTACTACAGGTAACAACATTTTGCAAGGTCCGCACCATGGAGCCCAAAAGTCGAGCAATACGGGAACATCCGATTTTACAACTTCTTGTTCAAAATTTGCTTCTGTTATAACTATTTCTGCCATCTTATTCCTCCATAAATTATTATTTATTGTATCAGTTAGATTATACTAAAAACAATATAAAATTGCCAAAGACAATTTTACAATTAGAAATTAGTAATGAGAAATTAGAAATTTCGGTGTTCCTGCGGAACATATTTGTTATAGATTCCTGATCAAGTCCGGAATGACAAACTAAAAGACAATGGATTGCTTTGCTTCTCTCACAATGACAGACGGAACGACAATTAATAATTTAGGTGTGTGTAAATATTGATTTTCTTATAAAATTATGCAATAATTTCGGGGTAGTTAAATTTAATTTAAGGAGAAAAGTAAATGAAAAAAGGGTTGTTGGCTTTGTTGTTGGCAGTAGCTTTGGTAACACCTGTTTTCGCAGCAGACCAAGGTGCAATGGAGTTGGACATTAAAGCAGGGTTTAACCTTATGGCTAACATTGACGTTGATGGTGAAGGTGATGCAGATGTTGATCCGGCATTTACGGCAGGCGTAGATTTCTTCTACTATGTAATGCCTCAATTGGCAATCGGTGCAGGCGTTCAGTATGTTTTCAATTCTGAAATAGACAAAAGTAACGGTACAAAGACAGGTTGGACAAATCTTTATGCACAGGCAAAATATGTATTTGATTTAGGAGACGATTTATTTAACAACATTTATCCTTTAGTTCAAGTCGGTTATGGCATATTAAGACTTGATCCCGATGACATTGATATAGATTCAAACGGTTTGTATTGGGGTATCGGTGTTGGTACAACAATAAAAGAATGTGTTGTTCTTGAACTTCTTTATTCAAATGCTAATGCAACATTGAAAGTCGGTTATAAATTTGCTTTCTAATTAATATAAAAAAGCAATAAAAGCACAGAAAGAAATTTCCTTTCTGTGCTTTTTGTTTTTTATATAGGCGAAACGGCAATTAGTAATTTAGCTGTGTGTGAATATTGATTTTAACATAAAATTATGCAATAATTTTTCAGGTAGTTAAATTTTTGTATAAGGATAAAAAAAATGAAAAAAAGTTTATTGGCTTTATTGTTGGCAGTAGCACTTGTAACACCTGTTTTTGCGACAGATAACAAGGTAGGTGAAATAGACGTTAAGGCAGGTTTTAATTTTATGTCTAATGTAACAGTTGATACTGCCGATTATGATGAAAGTGTTGATCCTGTATTTGCAGCCGGTGCAGATTTATTCTTTTATTTATCGCCCCAGTTAGCAATCGGTGCAGGTGTTGATTATATTTTCGATCATGAGCTGCCAAACACGGATGGTTTGAAAGAAGGTTGGATAAATATTTACGCCCAGGCAAAATATATGTTTGAAACAGGAAATAATATTTTTAATAATGTTTATCCGTTATTTCAAATAGGTGGAAGTATATTAAGGTTAGACACTGATTCTGAGATTGAAGTGGGTTCAAACGGATTGTATTGGGCAATTGGTGCAGGTACAACAATAAAAGAAAATTTTCTTCTTGAAATTCTTTATTCAAAATGTAATGCAAAAGTTAAAGAAGATTTCTTTAGAAGTGATTTAAAATATTCAACATTACAGTTGAAAGTTGGATATAAACTTCCTTTTTAATTAATATATTATAAAAAAGCAGGGAGATATCTTCTCCCTGCTTTTTTTATTTTTTAATTACCAATTATTTTAGAGTGGTACCAAATGTGCGTCCCAACCGCCGAGCTCGGCTTCGTTGTACTTATAAATCGGAGTTTCTTTGTTTAACGGTTCCGTAACTATTTTTCTTATTGCTTCTTCCGCATAAAAAGCGGCAGCAGCTATACCGACTGCGGCACAAACCTGACCTACAGCCGGAATATAAGCAACCGCCTGTATTATGTTATAAAAGACAAAAAGTTGTTGTGCTACCATAGGTGACAAAAGTGCTGCCGTAATATAAGATAAGCCTGTACTTGTATCTTCTTTTTCGGGAAACATAGGACCTTTAACATTATATAATCCCGCAGCACCCAAACTATACAATACAGGCATATTAACATCAAAGACATTTTTGAATAACGGGTATCCGTCATTTTTTGAAGGAGTTTTTATTCCTATACCTACCAACTTTTTATCGTAAAAGTCCGTATCTTGAACATACCAAGACACATTATCTTTCATATATTGTCTGGGTATAACTATGTGATAATGTTTTGCTTGAACATCGAGACAAAAATTCATTGTTTTATAATAAGTTATCCCTTTAGTATTTCTTTTTATACCTAACCAAACTTTCGGATCGGTTATATTAAAATTGAACAAATTTGTTCCTTTGGCATATCTTGAAGGTATAACAAAAACTTTATAATCTTTATCGGGAATTTTATTTAATAACAGCGCAGATTGAACCATATAGTTTGTAAGTAAAAGGTCTTGAAACTGTTGTATTGAATTTACAAGCTTTTTCATTTTCAATACACCGCTGTACCTTTCGTTTACGGCAACACCTGCTTTGGGACAATAATAGTCGCAAAACGGACCGGGTATCATCGAACCGCCAACCTTATCGGTAGAAAATGACGGAAACATTGCTATCATAGGATACGATGCAGTAGATAAAACGGTTGCCATTAAACTGTTTGTCGCACCCAACAAATTTAATGTTCTTGCCTGCAAATTTGCAACGGATATTACCGTGTTGTCAACATAGTTTTGTAATATCATTTTATCTCTTAAAATTTTGGCAATGTTTACCATCATTGCCCAACTGAATATAAGGATTAACGACATTACAAGCATATAAGGTAATACCTGGCCTTTTCTATTGTTCATATTCAGGAAACTCTTTTGCATCGGGATATGCCTTATTGTAAAATTCTTCGTCGGGAGATTTCACCATTCTTGCCCTTGCGGACTGTTCTCTGTAAAACAAAGAATTGAAAAATTGCCCGAACATTATTCTTGTATTGTAACCGACTTTTACATTATGTTTATTTATTTTTTTGTTGCTGTGATCCAAAATTTTGTTACCTAAAATATCTTCGTCCCAGTGTGTGGTTTTATAATAAAATACACTCTTGGAACTTAACATATATGCCGTAAGAAGCTTTGATACTGTTTCTTTTGCGGTGTCGGCAATTTCTTTATTTTTTGTTACAACTATTTTTCTTGCAGCCGAAAAAGCACTGTAATTCAAAAACATATCGTCCGTAACAATAATACAAACTTGTATTGCCGCAAACATTAAAACTGTTATTATACAGGCAATTATAAATCCTTCCAAAAAAGATTGTCCTTTATTGTTAAAACAAAACATTTGATACTCCCGCAATAAAGGAAATAAAATTGAATTTATGTTTCCATGCAAGAACAAAAAGTTTTACCATACCATAACTTGCGGCAAACATAACAAGAGTAAACAAAACATACTCTACCGCAGCCTGACCGAATTTATTGTTTATAATATTTAGAATTGTTTTCATTGTTCTATAATTTTCGGAGTAACAAAGATTAAAACATTCGTTTTGTTATCTTTTACTTTTGTATTTTTAAACAATGTTCCGAGTAAAGGAATATCGGAAAGTATAGGAATACCCGAAGATGTTTTATCTTTATAATTTTCTATAAGACCCGCAATAACTATAGTTTGCTGATTTTTTAATATAACACTTGACCTTGCCTGCCTTTTGGCAATGTTCGGAAAACCTTGAACGGCATTTGCCCAATCGAGTCTCGAAAGTTCCGTTTCTATAACTAAATCTATTCTGTCCTCTTCCAAAATTTTCGGTAAAATTTCCATAATAATTCCGTACTCTTTCCATTCTACATTACCGCCGGAAACACCGGATACCGCTATAGGAAATTCCCCTCCAACCAAAAATCTTGCTTTTGTTCCGGACTTTGTTACAAGTTTAGGATTGGATAAAACTTGTGCCGAACCGCTTTCCTGTAAAAGTTTAAGTTTGGCACTTAACGGAGTGTATCTTACCCAATCGTTAAATTCCACAAGTGACGGATAAACGGTGTTACCTTCACCGTTTGTAACAAAAAGTTCACCGGTAGAAATTTCATCCACCCACTTTATTCCGTACTCTTTGGCTTTGTTATTATTTATTTCGGTTATTTCTATGGATATTTCAACTAATTGTTCCGCAAATATAGCAGTAGAAATAAAAAGTAAAGTTATTAAGATAAAAAACTTCTTCATTTATTTCTTTGCTCTTTTATAAAACGGTTTAGGAACAATTGTTATGTTTCTGAGATTGTTATGAACTTTTATTTGTATCGGCAAACTTTCGTCCGTTGAAACATCTATCAATGCCATACCGATAGCTTTTTTAAATGTAGGCGAAAAACTTCCGCTTGTAACATAACCGATTTTTTTATCGTTCAAATAAACTTCATCGTGTGCTCTTGCTATACCGTTTTGGCAAATAAAAGCTACTAATTTTTTTGAAGGATTATCTTTTATTTTTTCTATTTCGGATTTTCCTATAAAATCTTTATTCCAAAATACAGTTTTTATAAATCCCGCATCTATAGGATTTATTTCTTCCGAAATTTCGTGACCGTGTAACGGCATACAAGCTTCAAGTCTTAATGTATCTCTGCAACCGAGACCGCAGGGTTTTGCACCGAGTTCAACAAGTTTAGACCATATATATTCCGCACAGTTGTTGGATATAAGAATTTCAAATCCGTCTTCACCGGTATAACCTGTTCTTGCTAT
>CACWKJ010000023.1 GCA_902761395.1 uncultured Elusimicrobium sp.
ACGATAGCTTTTTTACCGCAAATAATCAAAACGGTTAAATCAAAATCCGCTAAAGATGTTTCTATGGGAATGTTTGTATTGTTTACAACGGGAGTTTTTTTGTGGATAGTTTACGGTATTTTAACAAGTACTTATCCGGTACTTATAGCAAATGCGGTTATATTCTGTTTGGCACTTACACAAATTATTTTAAAAATAAAGTACGATAGAAAAGAAGGTAAAAACAAATGAAAAAAACAGCATTATTAATATTGTTTGTTCTCTTTTGCAGCACAAATATTTTTGCATTGGAAAAGGATACTTTATACAAGTATGCTAAATTAGATCTTTGCTTATCCGCGGGTTCAACGGAAACTTACGATAAAGAAGGTGATGAAAGAGGTATGGTAAGCATCGGCTTTATGGCAAATGCCGCCTTCGGCCTTCAACTTAACAGATTCAGATATGAACTTTCCTATCAGGAAAGAGCGGAAGTTTCCGAAATGTTACAAACAATGTTGGGACTTATAAGCACTTTAACCGTTAGAGCAGGTATGGCAAATGTTTTTTACGACTATCTTACAACAAGACATTTTGCAATGTATGTAGGTACAGGTATAGGTTTGGCTTATTATGAGTTTTGATTACTACTATATAAACAAACCGGAAACAAACACTTTCGCACCGAAAATCGGTTTCCGCTATGCATTTTAACTTATACTGTCTATTAAAAAAATCGTTTTAGCAAAATGAGTTTTATTTTTTGCATATAATTTCGCATTTGCCTTCTTTATGTACACCGCAGTCGGCAAATGCTTTATTCTAAGCAAAAACTTTGAAATTCTTTGAAAGCAAAAAACAACCACGACAACAACTAACGACAGAAATGTCATTCCGAACTTGATTCGGAATCTATAAAATATTCGTCCGCAGGCACTCCGAAAACTTTTCACCCTTTCACCATTCACCTCTTCACCTGTCTTTTCTCGCAACATTGTCGTTCTCCCTTTAATTACTAATTTCTAATTGCCTTAATAATAAATATTTAATATAATATACTTTCACTTTAATAAGGGGGGTAAAATATAATGTTAGTGTACAACAAAGAGAAAAAAATGCTTGAACCTGAAGAATATAAATTCGAACTTCAGGATGTCAAGGAGCCCCCGTTGTTCCGATGAATCCTCCGGAACACATTTGGATGACCGATACAACATTCAGAGACGGTCAACAGGCTTTTCCGCCTTTTACCGTAGATCAAATTTCTCATTTGTTTGATTTAATGCACCGTTTGGGCGGTCCTAACGGTATGATAAGACAAACCGAATTTTTCTTGTATTCCGACAAAGATAAAGAAGCCGTAAGAAAATGTCAGGAAAAAGGTTACGAATTTCCTCAAATTACTTCTTGGATAAGAGCAAACAAAAACGATTTCAAGTTAGTAAAAGAAATGGGAATAAAAGAAACGGGAATTTTAACTTCCTGTTCCGATTATCATATATTTTTAAAATTAAAGAAAACAAGAAGAGAAGCTCTCGATATGTATTTGGATATCGTAAGAGCAGCTTTGGAAGAAGGTATCGTTCCGAGATGTCATTTCGAAGATATTACAAGAGCCGATTTTTACGGTTTTGTTATACCTTTTGCCAAAGAGTTAATGAAACTTTCAAAACAGGCAAAAATGCCGGTAAAAATAAGAGCTTGCGACACATTGGGTTTCGGAGTTGCATATCCGGGTGTTGCTTTACCGAGAAATGTTAACGGTATAATGTACGGATTAAATCACCATGCGGGAGTTCCTTCGGAATGGCTCGAATGGCACGGACATAACGATTTCTACAGAGCATTAACAAATTCCACATTTGCTTGGCTTTACGGATGTTCCGGAATTAACGGAACATTGCTCGGAATAGGGGAAAGAACCGGAAATACTCCTATAGAAGCATTAGCCATAGAATATGTTGCTTTCAGAGGCGACCATAACGGTATGGACTTATCCGCAATAACGGAAATAGCAAAATATTTCAAACAAGAATTGAAATACGATATTCCTAATATGCAACCGTTTGTAGGTGCACATTTTAATTCCACAAGAGCCGGAATTCATGCAGACGGATTGTTAAAAGAACAGGAAATTTATAATGTATTTGATACAAAAGCCATATTGAACAGACCTCCCGAGGTTGCAATAACCGACAGAGCAGGCCTTGCAGGTATTGCTTATTGGATAAACACACAACATCCTAACTTTAAAGATAACGATAAAAAGTTGGACAAAAATAATCCGGGTGTTGTAAAAATAAAAGAGTATATCGACGAACTTTTTAAAGGTGACAGAAGAAATCCTTTAACAAAAGAAGAACTTAACTCGTTGGTTGAAAAATATATCATCAACGGTTAAATTTAACAAAAATTTAATACACAAAAAAATCTCAAACACAAAATGTTTGAGATTTTTTTATTTATTGTTGCCGTTTAGTCGTTTAAGACCTTAAGATTTTAGGTTAGAATGAAGCAACTAACGAACGAAGTGTATATGGATCCCGTAAGGGCATACTCGATTGAGTTAGTTGCGATATTATAACCAAAATATTAAGGCCGCTATAATCCGTTTTCCTGAAAATTTGGTATTTCTAAAATTTGGCAAGTATTTTTAACAGGCAATATAAATCTGAAAGGTTTTACATTGACGTACTTTTTTACTACATTAAAATCTTTATCCAAACAATAAACATCTATATTGTATCTCATAAAACAAGTGTGTATTGAATTACACTTTTTGATAAGCAAATTAAAAGATTTTTGCTTGGGCACAAACATTAAACCTTTAAATCTTTCCATAAAAGATTCGGCAACATAAACATCTTTATATTCGGTGTTATCTACAACTAAATTTATTTTTTTCAAAATAGTCTCTTTTTTCTTTTTAGCTAAACGAATTTATCTTTTAAATTCTTTGAAAGCAACCAACGACAAACAACAAACAGCAAACTATAAGCTAATTTTTGTTTTGCAAAAATTGATATGTGTTTTCCGCAAAATATGAGCTTCTTACATATTTGCCGGATACACAGGTTTTTATACCGGCTTCCAAAGCTTTTTGTTTTAAATATTCAAATTCTTCGTCGGTATATTCTTTTACCATTTCGGCATTATCTTTTAATGGTTTTAAATATTGACCTATTGTTAAAATATCACAATCTATTCTTTTTAAATCTTTAAAAAGTTCTAAAAGTTGCGGTTCCGTTTCACCGAGTCCCAACATTATTCCGGTTTTTGTAATAAATCCTTTTTGTTTTGCATAACTTAGAACATCCAACGATCTGTTATAATCAGCCCATTTTCTAAACTTATATAAGGAGGGGACTGTTTCTACATTATGTCCGAAAACATCCGGTTTTGAAGATAATACAATATCTATGCTTTTTGTATCACCTTTAAAATCGGGTACCAATAACTCTATTTTTATATCTCTTATTTCTTTTCTTATAACATTAACTACATTTTTAAAGTGTTCCGCGCCGCCGTCGGGCAAATCATCTCTTGTTACCGAAGTTATAACGACATATTTTAAGCCCAAATTCCTTATTGTGTTTGCCAATTTTAAAGGTTCGTCTTTATCTATATCCAACGGCTTGCCGTGTGTTGTAGCACAAAAAGCACAATTTCTCGAGCAAATATCACCCAATATCATAAAAGTTGCTGTTTTATGTTTAAAGCATTCACCTATATTCGGACATTTAGCAGCTTGGCATACGGTATGAAGTCCGCTTTGTTTAAAGCTTTTCTTTAACAAATCCAAATCCGCCAAACTTATTCTCTTCTTTTCCACAAAAAAAATCCTCCGGATTTTTGATTATTAAAGTTTATTGGGGTACCTTATCACCCTATAACCCAATTTAATTTTTGTTTTTCAAAAATTAAATTAAATAGTAAATAAACGGTATATCTACTTCTTTCTCATATTTGTCGGACACTTCGAAATCGGGCTCAAATAAAGTTTCAATCAATTCGTTTACTAATTTTTCGTCGTAAAAAGCAATATTTATTTCTCTGTTTTTAAACATACTGAGTTTATTAAAGTTTGCACTGCCCACACAAGCCCAATTATCATAAACTGCCGCTTTAACATGTGTCATTTTAGGATAAAAATAAACATCTATACCATTTTCTATAAAATAGTTTGCTATTTTTAAATTCGTTTTATCGTATATAACCAAATCATTTACACCGGGCAATATAATTTTTACATCCACACCTCTTTGTTTTGCCAAAACAAGTTCTTCCACCAACACTTTTTCCGTAAAGTAAGGATTTTCTATATATATTCTTTTTTTTGCTCGTCTTATAGCTTCAAGTTGAGCTTCATAAATTTGATAATCCGTTGAATCCGTAAATAACAATCTTACATTTATCATATCATCGGCAGCTTTATTTATTTTTCTTGTAACTTTTGTAAACAAACTTCTGTAAGCTACTGCAAAATCGCCTCCAAGCCCCGCAAACGACCATGATTTATAAAAAAGTTTTACTATAGGTGAAACAACAGGTCCTTCCAAAGATACCATTAAATCGTGCCATGTGTATCTGTATTCACTGGCAATATTCATACCGCCTATGTATGCTTTTTTTCTGTCCACCAAAAATATTTTTCTGTGGTCGGAAACAAGCCAGGTATCAGGATGCATTCTGACTTTAATATCGGAATCTTCTTTTAAAGTATCGATAATATCTTTCGGTTCTTTGTAATCTTTGATTATAGGATCTTGATTTGATTTGGAATTTGTAAGACTTCCGATATAATCTATTAACACTCTTACATCAACTTTTTTCGAAAGTTCTTTTAAAAGACTTATTATTTCCATAGCAAAAGTATCTGTTTTAAAAATGTACATTTGTATAAAAACGGAATGAGTCGCTTGTTTTGCCGTTTCTATAAAATCATTAAAAAAACTTTCACCGTCTATAAGAAGTTTTATATTCGCTTTATATTCTTTTGTTCCCAAATCTTCGTCTAAAAACTTATTGAAATCATTTATATCCATCATACATTGATCACAATCATCATCGGGATAAAAATTTTCCGTTAAAATAGGAGCAAATGCCATAAGGGAAGACGACGTTGTGGAAAACAATCTGTATCCGGATGTGAAGGGGGATTTTATTATGGGAACGATATGATTTTTTACTATAAAAGAATATAAAAATTTGCCGCTTGAAACAAATATATTACTGTCATTTTCTTTTTTTTGATAAGGCGGCAAAATCAAAGGCATAACATAATTTTTTTCCGTATCAACATAAAAATAAACTATATCGGCAATGTTTTGAGTTAAAACCAAAAATTTTGTGTTGTCGGGAAAATTGTTCTTTATAATATTTACGACACTTTCTATTGCTTCTTTTGTTTTCTGTTTGTCATATTTTTTTTCTTCTTTTAATTCTTTTTTTAAGGAAGAAGATGACCATTTTTCGTCACTGTCATCGAGCTTTATTTCCGTTTCTAACTCTTTGGTTGTTCCCAAATCCGTTTCGTATTCGTATTTTAATATTGCAAGTTTCTTCTTTATACCGTTTTCAATGACCATTTTATTGATTATTTGTTGATATATTTCGTTAGATACAATCTCTACGGGTTCTATAACATTTTCTTTCTTTTTTGTTTTTTCGGCATCCAACTTCAATCTTTTTACCGCATTATTTTTGTATTGTTTGGGAATTCTTAATGTAAGATAAAGATTTTTTGCACCGAAATCCAAAAAGAGTTTATTTTTTATCACAAAAACATTTGAAGGTGTTATTGAATAGTTTGCGATACCGGCCAAATCTATTTGCTCTTTCTGAGAACAAAAGCATACCGATACAAACAAGACAGTAAAAATTAATGATAAGCAGTATTTAAACGACATGTTAATTTAGTTTATGGGGTTATCGGGTTATAAGGTTATTGGTTGTTTCTTTGTCATTAAACCTATAACCCTATAACCTTATAACCTTGCCGTTATTAATGTTTAAAATGTCTCATAGATGTAAATATCATTGCAATATTTTTCTCATTGCACAAATCTATAGAAAGATTATCTCTTATAGATCCTCCCGGTTGAATAATTGCAGTAACATTTTCTTTTGCTGCACCTTCTACAACGTCAGGGAACGGGAAAAATGCATCGGAAGCAAGTACCAACGGATATTTATTTTCATCTATTTCGAATTTTGCTTCTTTCATTTTCTTTATTGCTATATTTAAAGAATCTATTCTGCTCATTTGTCCTGCACCGACACCAACGGTTTGTTTGCCTCTGACAAGAATTATTGCGTTTGATTTTACATGCTTACAAATCTTCCATGCAAATTCCAAAGATTCTCTTTCTTCTTTAGTAGGTTTTCTTTTGGTTATTGTTTTTGTTTCATTTAAAAGTTGTTCATCTCTGTCTTGAACAAGCATACCGTCTGCCATCATTCTGTATTCCGTGGAAGGTTTCTTTATATATTTGTTAGGTTGTCTTAAAATTCTTATATTCTTCTTTGTCATAAGAACATCCAAGGCATCCTGGCAATAATCGGGAGCAATAACACATTCAACAAAAAGTTTTGCTATTTCTTCTGCTACGGCTTTATCTACAACCATATTAAAAGCAAGAATTCCGCCGAATGCACTTACAGGATCACAAGCAAGAGCTTTCAAATATGCATCTTTAACATCTGTTCCTTCCGCACATCCGCAGGGATTGTTATGCTTAATTATTGCACAAGCCGGATTATCAAATTCGTGAACAAGTCTCCAGGAAGCTTCCAAATCCAAATAATTGTTATAAGAAAGTTCTTTACCGTGCAATTGTTTTGCGGAAATTGCCGCACAAGAATTTTCTTCGTTACCGAAGCTGTACAAAGCAGCTCTTTGATGAGGGTTTTCACCGTATCTTAAAGAAGCAAGTTTTTTTAACGGAATTGCCTGTTGTGAAGGAAAATCTTCATAAGATAAATAATTTGAAATTAATGAATCGTAATATGCAGTATGTCTGAATGCTGTTCCGGCAAGTTTAAGTCTTAAATCATTATTTACGGTTTTGTTCTTTAAGTTCTCTATTATTACGGAATAATCGGCAGGGGAACAAACTATTAAAACATCTTTATAATTTTTTGCGGCTGCTCTTATAAGAGTTACTCCGCCGATATCTATATTTTCGATAATATCCTGAGATATGTTTTTGTCTGCGGGTTTTGCTATTTTTTTTGCAGTTTCTTCAAAAGGATATAAATTTACCGCTACTATATCTATTGTGTTAATTCCGAGTTTTTTTAATTCTTCCATGTGTTTTGGAATATCTCTTCTTGCAAGTATTCCGCCGTGAATTTTAGGATTTAATGTTTTTACTCTGCCGTCGAGCATTTCAGGAAATCCCGTAACATCGGATATTTCTTTACATTCTATTGAATTTTCTTTTAATTTTTTTGCGGTTCCTCCGCTGGAGATAATATCATAACCTAAAGATTTTAATTCTTTAGCAAATTCTACTATTCCCGTTTTGTCACAAACACTTAACAATGCTGTTGCCATTTTTAATCTCCTTATATTTAAAAAGTTTTAAATTATATTTGTCATTCCGGACTTGATCCGGAATCTATTAAACATCGTCAGAAGGACACAGAAATTACTAATTATCTTCTTCAAATTCTCTGAAAGCTTTTGCTATATCTTCCGAGGAAAAACCTCTTCTTTGAAAAAACATAGCCGTTTTTCTGACTTCGTTCTTATCCTTACCGTCAAATTTCGAAAATTTCTTTTTCATTATATTTATAATTTGCATGTAAGGTTCGTTTTCTTCGTCACTTTCCATTACTTTTGAAATTATTTCATTATCTATATCGTGTTGTTTTAACTCGTTTTTTATATAAAAAGGTCCTTTGCCTCTGCTTTGCAAATATTCAACCAAATTTTGTGCAAAAACTTCGTCGTTTATATAGTTAAGTTCAACAAATCTTGCTATAACTTTTTCTATATCCGGTTTATCAAAACCTCTTGATAACAGTTTATCGGACAAACTTTTTTTGCTGTAAAACTTATGCGATATCAAATAAAGAGCATAACTTGTAATTCTGTTGGAATTATTATGTTTCAATACCTTGTTGAAAGTATCTTCGTCTATAAACAGACCTTTTTTTAAACCGAAACTAACTATAGTTTCGGCATCAATTAAAATTGCCGTTTCATTATCAAAAAAGATTTTAAAATAATCTTTTATCCTGGGATACTTTCTTATTTCAGTAATGTTTGGCATAATAATACCTTTAGAAAAGTATATTTTAGCATTATAAAAATTGCTTTGCAATTTTGAAGTATAGATGTATAGAAAAAAACATGGATTGCCACAGGGCCGGAGCCCTTCGCAATGACAAAAGGTCGTCATTACGAGCACAGCGAAATAATCTATTGCCGTTTGCCGTGTCATTCCGGACTTGATCCGGAATCTATTTAAAATCCGTCCGCAGGACACATTAATTGTAAATTATAAATTGTAAATTGTATAATATGTACCATTATGGAAAACAATGTAACCAGGCCCGAATGGGCATCAAAAATAGGTTTTATTTTAGCAGCGGTAGGTTCAGCCGTAGGTTTAGGCAATATATGGAGATTTCCTTATATTATGGGCAAATACGGCGGTTCCGCATTTCTTTTGGTATATTTACTCATAATTCTTTTTGTATGTTCTTTACCTTTAATTTGTGAACTCGCTTTCGGAAAAAGAACAAAAAAAGAAAGTATCGGTGCTTACGGTTCGGTGAACCCGAAATTAAAAATTTTCGGATGGTCAAATGTTATAACCGCCACAATAATAGCATCTTTTTATTTCGTTATAGGCGGTTGGTTACTTAATTATATATACATCAATGTAGCAAACACCGTTATAACCGATTACGGCACTTATTTCGGAAATTTTGTTTCTTCGCCCGTTCTTCCGTGCATACTAACAACACTTTTTCTTTTTATGGTTATGTTTTTTATATTCAGGGGAGTAAATAAAGGTATAGAATTTATAAACAAAGTTATGATGCCTTTATTTTTACTTATAATAATTATTTTGTGCATTTTTTCAATGACATTACCCAATGCTGCCGAAGGACTTAAATTTATGTTCATGCCGGACTTTTCGAAAATAAACGGGGAGATGTTGCTTGCGGCACTCGGGCAATCTTTATTCACTTTAAGTATCGGTATGGGAATTTTACTTGTTTACGGCAGTTATATGACAAAAAAAGAAAATACGGCAAGAAGCGCCTATATGATAATTTTTTCCGATACAATGTTTGCTCTTCTTGCGGCCGTCATGATTTTTCCTGCGGCTTTTTCGTTCGGTTTGGATGTTAATTCCGGTGCGGGACTTGCATTTATTACATTACCTAATATTTTTGCACAAATTCCTTACGGAAATGTATTTGCCGTATTATTTTTTATTTTGCTGTTTTTTGCCGCATTTACATCTTCCATAAGCATTGTGGAAGTTCCTACGGCAGCATTAATAGAAAACTTTCATTTATCAAGAAATAAAGCTGCAACTATAGTTTCTGTTATTGTTTTGGCATTGGCTGTTCCCGTAACTTTATCTATGGGAATTTTCGGAGGATTTAAATTATTCGGTTTAAACTTATTTGATTTCTTCGACTATATAACATCCAACATATTGTTGCCTTTAAACACAATCATACTATGTATTGTTATAGGATGGTTTGTTAAATTAAGAAACATCAGAGCATTTCGTAACAAAACCGTATATGCAATATTTAACTTTTTATTAAGGTTTGTTACTCCCGTAGCTTTAACGTTACTGATTTTATTCGGAACAATTTTAAAGAAATAAAAAATGATTGATCAAGAAAAATATAATTTATTGAAAGAAGCCGAACAACAAGCCCAAGCAAACATGGAAACTCCTCAAAAAAAGAAAAGAAAGTGGGGGTGTTTAATTACAATTCTTATAGTATCCGGTTTAATAATGATATTTTATACTTTCATTATTTATTACAGACACCGCTTATTTATTGATCTTGGATTGTAAATTTATACTCTTCAAATCTCTTCCCGACGGGTTCTGGAATACATGCAAATCAAACTCACCTATTACGGATAACAAATGATCAAAAACATCTGCCTGATATGCTTCGTACACCAACCAATCTGCAGTATTAGTAAAACAATAAACTTCTAAAGGTAAACCTTCAGGAGTAGGATCCAATTGTCTTACAAATGCGGAAAAGTTGTTATTTATGAAAGGTCTTGTTTTTATATATTGTTGGCAATATATTCTAAACATACCGATATTGGTTAAATATCTGCCGTTATACATTGTATCTTGTGTGTTATGTTTGGCATTATAGTCTGCAATCTCTTTTTCTTTTCTGTCGATATATTCTTGTAACAGTTCAAATTTTTGTAATTTTTTAAGCATTTGTTCATCAACAAACTTTATGCTCTGCATATCTATATAGAAACTTCTTTTTATTCTTCTTGCACCTACTTTTTGCATTTCTCTCCAACTCTGGAAAGATTTCGATATTAAATCATAAGCGGGGATTGTAACTATTCTGTTATCCCAATTTTTAACATAAACCGTCGTTAAAGAAATATCTGTAACATTTCCGTCTACGCCGTAAGCAGGCATTTCTATCCAATCACCGAGTCTTATCATTTTGTTCATTGAAAGTTGCCAACCTGCAGTAAGGCCGACAATAGTATCTTTAAATACTATCATCAAAACGGATGCCATTATTCCGAGTGACGAAATAAAATACAACGGTTGTTTTCCTATTGCATACGCGAATATTATTAAGAAAGCAAAAAAGTTTATAAATATTTTTATGAACTGAATAAAACCTTTAATAGGAATTTCTCTGCCGGTATCATGAACAATTTGTATAACAGTTAATACTTTGTTAACTATAAGGATTATACATATTAAAAAGTAAACATTTATGATTTTGTTTATTGTATGTTGTAACTGGGCATATTCTTCCGGAAAGAAAAGAATCGAAACAAAGTTTGCAATAAAACCGGCGGCAACATAGCCGATAACGGAAAATATGTTTGCTTCTCTTATTGCATAAACCCATTTTTTACTTCTTAATTTAAAGTATTTACTGTTTATATATGCTTTTGAAATAATTCTTGAAAAATACCAAATAAAATATAAAAGCAAAATAAAAAGTAAAATTGCCGTTAGTGTTGCTACAGTTTCTACATATTGTTGCGGTAAACCGATTTTGTTTAATAAAAGTATTATATAATTCATAATGGTTAAATTATAGCAAAAAAATAATAAAATTATTTATTCTTTTTTTGAGCGAAACGAGTTTGCCTTTTACTATTTTATAGCGACCTTAATATTTTGGTTATAATTTTGCAACTAACTCAATCGAGTATGCCCTTGCGGGATCCATATACACTTCATTCGTTAGTTGCTTCATTCTAACTCAAAATCTTAAGG
>CACWKJ010000024.1 GCA_902761395.1 uncultured Elusimicrobium sp.
ATATTTACGTTTTCTATTATTATGTTATATTCTTCAATTTTCTTTCTTAAGTTTTCTTCGATTGCTGCTCTTAAATTTTCTCTTTCCACGATAATATTTTCAACGGGCAATTTTGAAATTGCCGTTTTAGAAACTTCTTGTATTGCCGGATATATAACTTTTACAAAATAATCTTTACCGATTTTTATATGAATATCATTAACTTTTTCGTAAACAGGTCTGAAATTTACAACTATTCTTGCTCTTACTGTCTGTAAATCTTTTGATGCTGAATCTGCTTCTATTTCTTGCTTTTGTGTTTTTACATCATAATTTACTACCTGGTGAACAAAAGGTAATTTAGGGTATGTTCCTTGAGAAAAACTTTTTGTTTCACCGGTCAGAACATTTATTCTTACTCCTACAAAACCTACTTCAACTATAAAAAAACTTGAAAGTGCTATAAAAGCTATTACTATAATTGCTGCTATACCTACTATCATTCCGGTATCTTTTTTCATTTTCTTTACTCCTTGAATTATAAGTTGTTGCTATTTTAAAAATTACCAATTAATAATTTCTAATTGCCTTTTAGTAGCGGTTGCCACCAATTTTTATTGTTCAAATACCACTCTATTGTTTTTTCTATTGCTTGTTCAAACTTGTATTGAGGTTGCCAACCTAATTCTTCTTTTATTTTGGTTGCATCGATGGCATATCTTCTGTCATGTCCTAATCTGTCTGCAACATATTTTATTAAGGAACTGTCTTTACCTAAATATTTTAAAATTGTGTCGGTAATATACTTGTTTGTCTTTTCATTATTACCGCCGACATTATAAATTTCACCGTTTTTACCTTTATGTAATACGGTATCTATAGCGGAACAATGATCTTCTACGAAAAGCCAATCTCTTATATTTAATCCGTCACCGTATAACGGAACTTGTTTATTATCGAGTGCATTTGTAATAAATAACGGAATTAGTTTTTCCGGGAATTGATAAGGACCGTAGTTGTTTGAACATCTTGTAATATTAACATTAAGTCCGAAAGTGTGGTGATAAGCCATAACCAACAAATCTGCACTTGCTTTACTTGCCGAATACGGACTGTTCGGAGAGAGGGGAGTCTTTTCCGTAAAAAATCCCGTTTTACCGAGTGAACCGTAAACTTCATCTGTAGATATTTGGAAAAATTTTTCTGTTTTATATTTTTTCGCAACTTCCAAAAGATTTTGTGTTCCCAAAACATTTGTTTTTACGAATATATCGGGATTGGTTATACTTCTGTCAACATGTGATTCAGCAGCAAAATTTATTATTACATCTATTTTGTTATCGGAAACAATTTTATCAACTAATTTATTGTCGGCTATATCGCCTTTTACAAACAAATAATTCGGATTATCTTTTACATCATCTAAACTTTTAATGTTGCCTGCATAAGTCAACAAATCAAGATTAACAATTTTATAATCTTGATATTTGTTTAACATGTATCTTACGAAATTACTTCCGATAAATCCTGCTCCGCCGGTTACCAAAATCTTTTTCATTGTTTTAATTTCCGTAAACTGCATATTTTTTGTATATGGATCCGCCCATCATTTCCGCGGTTCTTTGAGTCATAACATTGTCTTCCAAAATCCAGGAAAGTTCACATTCTTGGTATCCGCCTTTAACGGAATTTATAAGAGCTTCCAACGACATATATGCTTCAATACCTTTATGTCTGTACTCTTTTTTTACACCCATAATCATAAGTCTTAAATCTTTAACTTTTCTCTTATAATATAAAAATTTAAAAATTCCGAACGGGAACAATTTTCCGTACATCTTTTTAAATACATAGTTGTAATCGGGAATAGCTATAAGCATTCCTATGGTTTTATCTCCGTCACAGGCAAGCATCACAATGTTTGGATCTGCCAAATTTACAATATCGTCTGCTATAGATTCAAACTCTTCTCTTGTCCAAGGAACAAAACCCCAATTCTTTTCCCATGCGGAATTATATACTTCAATAATATCTTCAAGTGTTTTTTTGAAATTATTTTTGTCGAAAGTTTTTATTGTTATGTTCGGATTTCTTTTTTGAACTATTCTTAATGCTTTATTAAGTCTTGGCATTCTGTCATCTAAAGCTACCGGGATGTTATAGGCATAAAGTTCTTTTATTTTTTTTAGTCCGCATTTTTCTGCCAAATCCAAATAATACTTATGAGTGTATGGCATCAATATTTTAGGATCACTGTCAAAGCCTTCATATAAGAACCCGACTTCATCATTTGTAGATGGATTCATCGGTCCCATCATCTTATCTAAATTGTTTTCCGATAACCATTGTTTTACCGCATCGAATAACATTTGTGCAACTTCTGCATTATCTATACATTCAAAAAAGCCGAAAAAGCCTATTTCGGTTTCTTGAAATTCGATATAGTTGTAATCAATAATACCGGCAATTCTTCCAACGATATTATTTTTATCATCATAAGCCAAAAATAATTGTTTCTTTGCATGTTTCCAATAAGGATTTTTTTCGGATAATAACTTTTTGTTTTCCGAATCTAATTGAGGTATCCAATAAGGGTTACCTTTATAAATTTTATAAGGTAACTTTATAAAATCATTTATTTGTTTAAAATCTATTTTCTTTACGGTAAACATTTTACTTGTTAGACCACAAATTTTTAAACCATCTTTTTGTTGCGGCAGCAAATTTGTTATTTGAAAAAGAAAAATTCCATCGGTTATTGTTTATATTATATGAAGATTTCTTTTTAGATTTGCTTCTTGTGTTTCCGCCCGGTATTATTCCGAGTTGTTTGGAAACTTTTTCAAATTTATCAAGAATCATTTCCAACTGTTCATCTGTATGAGTTGCCATATAACTTGTTCTTATTATTGCTTGACCTTCCGGAACTGCAGGGCTGACTATAGGAGATGCGAAGATACCTTCTTCAAACAACATTGCACACATTTGGAAAGCCTTCATATCTTCACCTACTGTTATAGGAATAATAGGGGATTCCGATGTTCTTGTATCAAAACCTAAAGATTGAAAACCTTCCTTCATTTTGTTTGTGTTTTCCCAAAGTTTAGCTCTTCTTTCAGGTTCGTCCTGCAAAATATCCAAAGCAACATCTATTGCACCTACACATGCAGGCGGTAATGCTGCCGTAAATATTAATGATCTTGCCGTATGTTTAATATAATTAATAACTTCGCTTCTGCTTGCAATAAATCCGCCGATGGAAGCAAGTGATTTTGAAGCTGTTGCCATTAAAACGTCAACTTCGGGTTCCATATTAAAATGTTCTCCGGTTCCTTTTCCGTTTTTACCGAGAACTCCGAGAGAATGTGCTTCATCTACATAAACTCTTGCACCGTATTTTTTTGCAAGTGCCGATATTTCGGGGAACTTTGCGATATCTCCTTCCATACTGAAAATTCCGTCAACAACTATCAAAGCGGACGTTCCTTTTGATTGAACTTTTGCCAATTGTCTTTCCAAATCAGCCATATCGTTATGTCTGAATCTTAACATTTCACCGCCGAAAGAAAGTCTGCAACCGTCTATAATGGAAGCATGGTCTAATTTATCCGTAATAACAAATTCACCTTTACCTACTAAAGAAGAAATTGCACCCAAATTTGAATGGTGACCTGTTGTAAAAAGTATTGCCGCTTCTTTGCCTACGAACTTTGCGAATTTTCTTTCAACTTTTTCGTGCAAATCGTTTGTTCCGTTTACAAATCTTGAACCTGTGCAGGATGTTCCGTATTGTTTTGCGGCAGCAACTGCACCTTCTATAACTTTCGGATGATCCGCAAGTCCCAAATAGTTGTTGGAACATAAAACAATCTTTTCTTTACCGTCAATTTTAACTACAGGACTTTGAACGGTTTCAACTCTTTTAAAATATGGGTACATTCCTGCAGCTTGCAAATCTCTTGCTGCAGTAAACTTAGTACACTTTTCAAAAATATCGTTAGACATAAAACACTCCACAGTAAAATTTGTTTAAAAATACTTATTACTTAAATACCAATTGTATGTTATTTTTGCACCATTTTCAAGCTTTGTAAACTCAAAATCGGTATCTTTTATTATATTGGAATTATCTGCAGTCCAATAAGTTTGTAACATTTCAACAATTTTTTCTTTACTTAAAACTTGCGGTTTTTTTGTAACTTTTGCAACTATTTCATAAAAACTTGCAACGGTTTTAAAAATGAAATCAAATAATATAATAGGTATTGTTTTTATGTTGTTTGCTTTTGCTATTGTTGTTGCAACATCTTTCCATGTATAAATATTACCGTCACACAAATAATATGTTTTATTATTAGTTTTTTCATTATTTAATGTAACGGAAATAACTTTTGCTATATCTCTTACGAAAACCAATTGAATGAATCTTTTGGTATGAGTGTTGGGCTTTAAATGATGTTTTACCAAATTGAAGAAAATGAAAATATCTTTATCTCTCGGTCCGTAAACCGAAGCTGGTCTTATAATGGTATAAGGAACAAGTCCTTCCAATTTTTTTACTTCTTGCTCCGCTAAAAATTTACTTTTACCGTAATAAGAAACAGGATTTTCTTTTTCGGTTAATAATTTGGGTTGTTCGGTTGTACTTGGGCCCATTGCCGCTTGAGATGATATGTAAATAAATTTTTTGATATTACTTTTATTTTTTATTGCAGCTTGAACAATGTTTTTTGTTCCTGTAACATTGGTATTGTAGTACCCGTCCCAATTTAATGCTCTTACAACTCCGGCACAATGGATTACGGCATCAACCGTAGAAAGTAATTTTGATAATTGTTCTTCATCACTTAAAGAACAATATTCATATTGAACAGGATAATCTTTAATCCATTTTAAGTTTGAACTTTTTCTTGCTAATGCAATAATCGTATGATTGTCGGAAATAAGTTCTTCTACTATATGGCTTCCTACAAACCCCGTAGCTCCTGTAAGCAAAACTCGCATCTATAAATACCTCTGTTATTTAAAAAATATTTTCTTCCGAAATTGCTGATTACTAACTGCTAATTTTCTAATTGTTTTCTTATTTTTACATAAAAAAACTGGCAACGGGTGGAATTGAACCACCGACCAAAGGCTTATGAGTCCTCTGCTCTACCCCTGAGCTACGTTGCCATTAAACAAACAAACTATAAATAATATTTGAGTATTGTATTATTTTTGATACTAAAAGTCAAATAAAACAGGTATTATTTCAAAAAATTATATACTACAAATTGTCTTTTTCATCAATATAGCATTTTCACCGTTCTTATAATAATTATTTCTTGTATTGTATTGCTTAAAATCGAATTTTAAATATAAATTTATTGCCGGAATATTTTTTTCGCCAACTTCAAGAAAAACAGTTTTTACACTTTGTTTGGAAATGTCGTTCAATGTTTTTTCTAAAAGATATTTTCCTAAATTTTGTCTTTTGAAATCGTTATCAATTACTATATTTAATATCTCCGCTTCATCAATAATAATATGGTATATGACGTATCCGACAATTTTGGTATCTGCAAATAAAACCTTAAAGAAAGAATTTTTGTTTTCAAGTTCTTCCGTAAACATATTTTCTGTCCAATTATAATCGGAACTGGTTTTATCTATTTCACAAATGGTGCTTATATGTTCTTTAAGGCAATTTGTAATTAATATTTTTTTCATATCAATATGATATATTTTTGAAATAACAAATACAACAAAACAATATGAATTTTATATTGAAATTTATATATAAAAAAGATAAAATCTAAGGGATATATTAATAAATTTTTAAAAGGAAAAACTATGATTAAAGAAATATTTGCCGCAATATTCGGCTCACAAAATGAAAGAGATATCAAAAAAATAAGACCTGTTGTAAACAAAATAAATGCATTGGAACCTGAAATAGAAAAATTATCCAATGAAGAATTAAAAGCTAAATCATTGGAGTTTAAAGAAAGACTTAATAACGGAGAAAAGCTGGACAGCATTTTACCTGAAGCTTTTGCTTGTGTAAGAGAAGCATCAAGAAGAACAATCGGTCTTAGACATTTTGATGTTCAAATGATAGGTGGTTATATTTTACATCAAGGTAAAATTGCAGAAATGAAAACCGGTGAAGGTAAAACATTGGTTGCAACCTTACCTGTATACTTGAATTCTTTAACCGGAAAAGGTGTTCATGTCGTTACAGTTAACGATTATCTTGCAAAAAGAGATAAAGAATGGATGGAGCCTGTTTATAATGCACTTGGTATGACTGTTGGAAATATTTGTCATGATACTTCCGACGAAGATAGAAGAAAAGCTTATGCTTGCGATATTACTTATGTAACAAATAACGAACTTGGTTTTGATTACCTTAGAGATAATATGAAAATTTCCAAGGAACAAAGAGTTTTAAGAGAATTGAATTTTGCCATCGTGGATGAGGTCGATTCTATTTTAATAGATGAAGCAAGAACTCCTTTGATTATATCAGGTCCGGGTGAAGAATCTACGGATAAATATTATGTCGCAAACAGAATCGTTCCTATGCTTAAAGGAAGACACATAACAGAAAATGAAGAAATAAAAGCAAAATATGAAGGTATAGATTTATCTAAAGGTTATGATTATCTCGTTGATGAAAAAAATCATACAGTGGTTTTAACCGAACAAGGTGTTCAAAAAGCAGAAAGATTTTTAGGTGTAAAAAATATTTATGATGATATGCAGGCAGAATGGGTTCACCATATAACACAAGCAATAAGAGCTCATGAACTTTATAAAAGAGATGTTGCTTATGTAGTAAAAGACGGTGAAGTTATCATCGTTGATGAATTTACCGGAAGACTTATGCCTGGAAGAAGATGGTCGGATGGTCTTCATCAGGCAATTGAAGCAAAAGAAAATTTAAAAATCGAACAAGAAAACCAAACACTTGCAACAATAACTTTCCAGAACTTTTTCAGAATGTATAACAAAATAGCAGGTATGACAGGTACCGCACTTACCGAAGCAAGCGAATTTTGGGAAATATATAAACTCGATGTTGTTGAAGTTCCTACAAATAATCCGATGATAAGAAAAGATTATCCGGATGTAATTTACAGAACGGAAAAAGAAAAATACAATGCAATTATACAGGATATTGAACAATGCTGGAGAAAAGGACAACCTGTTCTCGTAGGTACAAGATCAATTGAAAAATCGGAATTGATTTCCGATATGCTAAGAAAGAAAGGTATTCCTCACAATGTTTTAAATGCAAAATATCATGAACTTGAAGCTCAAATCATTGCTCAAGCCGGTGCAAAAAGTGCGGTAACAATTGCAACCAACATGGCAGGTAGAGGTACCGATATCGTGCTCGGTGCAGGTGATGAAGAAAACGGAAAATTTGTTAGAGAAGTCGGCGGTCTTTATATTATAGGTACGGAAAGACACGAATCAAGAAGAATCGATAACCAGTTAAGAGGTAGAGCCGGCCGTCAGGGAGATCCGGGTGCATCAAGATTTTATTTGTCTATGCAAGATGAACTTATGAGACTTTTTGGTTCCGACAGAATGGCAATCGTTATGCAAAAACTCGGTCTTAAAGAGGGTGAAGCAATAGAACATCCTTGGATATCCAAAGCTGTTGAAAATGCACAAAGAAAAGTTGAAGGCAGGGATTTTGATATAAGAAAACAACTTATCGACTACGATAATGTGATGAACAAACAAAGAGAAGCCGTTTACAGATTAAGAAACGAAATTCTCGAAGGTGAAGATGTTTCTGCAACAATACAAGATATGTGGCTTGAATCCGTAGAAGAAAAAATCGAACAATGGGCACCTGCAAAAACTTATCCTGAACAATGGGAATGGCCGCATTTCCATGCATGGATGTCGAGATCTTTCGGAATAAATTTCGAAGTTGCAAATAAAGAAGAGTTAAGTTATCTTACAAGAGATGCGTTAAAAACAATTTTACTCGAGAAAATACAAGAAGCTTACGAAAAAAGAAAAGAAACTTTAGGTAAAGAACTTTTAAGTCGTGTAGAAAGAATGGTTCTTTTACAAATGATAGATGTTGCTTGGAAAGATAATTTATATGAACTTGATCAACTTAAAAAAGGTATAGGATATAGAGCCTATGCTCAAAAAGATCCTAAGATAGAATATCAAAAAGAATCGTTTATGCTTTTTGATAATATGATGAAAAGAATAAGAGAAACGACCATTGAATATGTTTTCAGAGTTCAAGTAAATGTTACCGCAAGACCTATGCCTTCGGGACAGGAAAACAGAAATGTTGACCCCACAAAAAATAATGCGGGTAACAGTAACAATAAAAATGAACAGAAACAAGTTTCCGCAAAGGATATAAAAAAGATAGGAAGAAACGATCCTTGCCCTTGCGGCAGCGGTAAAAAATATAAAAAATGTTGCGGAGCAAATAAATAAAACAATAAGTAATCGGATTATAGGTGAAAAAGTTTAGACTAAAATATTTTTTTCTGGCTATATTATCTGGTTGTCTTTTAGCAATATCTTTTCCGAAGATAAATGCTTTCTATTTGGTATGGATAGCATTTATTCCGGTTATTTATACAGCATTAAGAAATTGTGTTAAGAATTCTTTGGTTTACGGATTTGTTTTCGGCCTTACATGTTATGCAATTTCTTTGTTTTGGATGTTTCCTTTTCTTAAATTCAATACAAATACTATACAGGCATTAATTGCTTCGTTTTTGTTGTGGTCATATTTATCATTATATTTTTCCGTATGGATGGGAATGTTAAGTTTTTCAAGAAGACATTTTCATCCTTTAGTATCATCTGTGTATGCGGCAAGTTCTTGGGTTGTATTGGAATATGTAAGAACTTATTTCCTTACGGGATTCGGATGGAATTTGTTGGGATACAGCCAAACTTCTTTTTTGTACATAATTCAGGCTGCAGACATCTTTGGAGTTTACGGAATTTCATTTCTTATAGTCTTTATCAATATGTTGCTGTACTATTGGTTTAAAGATTCAAAGGGTAAACTTTTCATTGTATATGTTTTGGCTTTATTTATAATTTTGGGCATATATGGATATACTAAAATAAACACTTATTCAAATCCTTACGGAGAAAAACTATCGGTTGGTATTGTTCAACCGAACATAGATCAATACAAAAAATGGGACGACAAATATATAAAAGAAAACTTTGATTCTATCAAAAAAATTGTTGCAAATTTTGAAAATAAAAGTTTGGATTTAGTCGTTTATCCCGAAACGGTTCTTCCGGGGTATTTACAATACGAAGGTGAAGTTATTGACTTTGTAGAGGAAGTATCAAAATATTCAAAGTTGAATTTGTTTGGCGGAGCAAGTTACGATTCTGATGATAGGATATATAATTCTGTTTTTGCCGTAAATAGTGATAATAAAAAATTGGGAAAACATGACAAAAACCATTTGGTTATATTCGGTGAGTACATACCGTTAAAAAACATTTTAGCCAAATATTTTGGTGTTTTAAATACGTTAGGGGATTTTTCCAAAGGCAAATATATGAATATATTAAAATACGATAATATGTTTATAGGTACAACAATCTGCTCAGAAAACTTTTTCCCGAATTTATCAAAAAAATCTGTTTTAAACGGTGCAAAAATTTTAACAAACCATACCAATGATGCATGGTTTTTAGATTCGTATGCTCCTTATCAACACTTTGTAATGAATGTTTTCAGAGCAATAGAAAACAGAAAAAATGTTATAGTGTCGGCAAATACGGGAATATCTTCCATTATAGATTCTGCAGGTAATATAATAAAAAAGACGACGATAAATAAAGAAGAAGCATTTATTGGTGAAGCATATCAAAACACTGTAATAACTGTTTATGATAAAATAGGTAATATCTTTTGTTATATATGTATGTTTTTTACGATGTTTATAATA
>CACWKJ010000025.1 GCA_902761395.1 uncultured Elusimicrobium sp.
TGGATGCAAGACAATACACAATTCCCGTTGAAGCAGCATTAAAAGCAGTTAAAAACGGTGAAAATCCCACCCTTACAACAAGACAAAAACATACAAGAGAATGTTTCGTTGTAGCTGCAGAAGGTGCAGATAAAGCAAGAATAGAAAAAGAAATAAAAGAAATGCCAAATTATTTTTCCGACTATGACACTACCGTTCATTTTATAACCGCGGAAGAAATGAAAAAGAACCATTCAGGACTTCCTCACGGAGGATGTGTTATAAGAACCGGACAAACCGGTACAACAAAACATGTAATAGAGTATAATATAAAGCTTGAATCCAATCCTGAATTTACTTCAAGCGTACTTGTAGCTTTTGCAAGAGCAGCTTATAAATTGAATAAAGAAGGCCAAAAAGGGGCTAAAACGATATTTGATATTCCCCCTGCATATTTAAGCGCAAAAACGCCGGAAGAACTCAGAAAAACAATGCTATAAAATTTGTTTTACAAATTTTAGTTTATAGTGTTATAAAAAAACAGGAAGAATTTTATCTTCCTGTTTTTTTATGTTTATATTGTTTTTTCAATTATACATTGTACATTGCAAATTATAAATTGTCTTATTAGTTTTGCATTGAAGTATTTTTTACTATAACATCGTGAGCTGAACCTTCACTGATAGTCGTTTGACTTACCAATGTAAGTTTTGCTTTCTTCTGTAATTCGGCAATAGATAAAGCTCCGCAATTGCACATTGTATGGGTAACTTTTCTAAGTGTAATAGAAACTCCGTCGTGTAAATGTCCGGCATAAGGAACATAAGAATCAACGCCTTCTTCAAAGCTTAAAGATTTTTTTCCGCCCAAATCGTATCTTTGCCAATTTCTTGCTCTGTTTGAACCTTCTCCCCAATATTCTTTAACATAATTTCCGTTAACAACAAGTTTATTTGAAGGAGATTCATCGAATCTTGCAAAATATCTGCCTAACATTACAAAATCGGATCCCATAGCCAAAGCCAATGTTATATGATAGTCTTGAACGATACCGCCGTCGGAACAAATAGGAATATAAATACCGGTTTTTTTATAATAAGCATCTCTTGCCTTTGCAACTTCTATTGTTGCGGTTGCCTGACCTCTTCCTATACCTTTTTGTTCTCTGGTAATACATATAGAACCGCCGCCGATACCTATCTTTACAAAATCCGCACCTGCTTTGGCAAGAAAATTAAATCCGTCCGCATCAACAACATTTCCCGCGCCGACCTTAACTTTATTACCGAATTTTCCATGTATATCTTTAAGAGCTTTTGCCTGCCAATATGAATAACCTTCACTTGAATCCAAAACAAAAACATCCGCACCGGCTTTAAGCAAAGCAGGAACTCTTTCCATATAATCTCTTGTGTTTATTCCCGCACCGACGATATATCTTCTGTTGGAATCAAGCAATTCCAACGGATGAGATTCGTGTGTTGCATAATCTTTTCTAAACACCAAAGAAACCAAATTTCCTTTTTTATCGACAATAGGTAATTGATTAATTTTTTTATCCCATATTATATCGTTTGCTTTATTAAGCGTAATTCCCTCTTGTCCCGTTACCATTTCCGAAAGAGGTGTCATATATTCACGAACTTTTGAAGTCGGTTTACAATGAGAAATTCTGAAATCTTTTGATGTTATAATACCTACGAGTTTTCCGTGAGCCGTTCCGTCTTCGGTAACGGCACAGGTGGAATGTCCCGTTTTTTGGCTTAAAGCAATAACTTCCTGCAATGTTTGATCCGGACGAACATTTGAATCGGATGTAACAAATCCTGCTTTATATGATTTTACTCTTGCTATCATTGCCGCCTGATTTTCAATACTTTGGCTGCCGTAAATAAAACTTACTCCCCCTTCTTTTGCAAGAGCAATAGCCATCTTATCGTCGGAAACCGCCTGCATAACCGCAGAAACCATAGGTATATTCATACTTAAAGCCGGTTTTTCTTTTTTCTTTTTGTTGAATTTTACAAGCGGAGTTTTTAAACTGACATTATCCGGAATACAATTTTCATCCGAATAACCCGGAACTAAAAGATATTCGTTAAAAGTGTGAGACGGTTCATCAAAATAAAAAGCCATTTTGTTGCCTCCTAAAAACTTGTATATATTATTTATATTTAACTAAAAGTATAATAGTTAAGTATACCAATTTTTGAATTATCTATCAATTGATTTTTTATTATTATTAATTTAAAATCATTATATTATGAAAACATTTGAATTTAATTTATCATTAGAAGAGTTGGAAAGAAGAACAAGCAAAGAATATTTGGCAACAAAAAAGTTTTTAACAGTCGATTCTCCGGAATACGTTTCTCTTAAAGACGGCGATAAACAAGCATTAAAACATCTCGTTAAAGCCGCGGAATTTATAGAAAAAATTAATATGCAGTTAGACTGCAAATATAATTTGGATTTCAAAACTTTTCTCGAACAGGAAATAGAAAAAGGCAACAAACAGGCAGAGCTTACAAAAATTCTTTTTGATGCACAAAAAGGTATAAATGCAATAGATTCCTTATCCAACAAAATAAATCTTGCAAAAGGTATACAAGAAACTCCGGGCAAAGGTGTTTATCCCGAAGATTTATCCAAAGAAGAATTTCATACAATTCTTACACAAATGATTAAAGACGGTGAAACAAATGATGTAAAAAATATTTTAACTCAAAGATCCGTCGTTATAAGAGACGGCAAAAAATTAAAAGGAATAGATTATATCGAATATTTCAAACAGGATTTTTTCAATATTGCCACAGAACTTGAAAAAGCAAGCGAAGTTTCCACAAATGAAGAATTTAACAAATATTTAAAACTTCAGGCAAAAGCATTAAAGACAGCAGATCCCATGCTTGATGCTTATGCGGATAAACAATGGGCCACATTACAAGACACACCGTTGGAATTTACGATAACAAGAGAAAACTATGAAGACGAACTAACGGGAACAATTTTTGAAAACAAAGAACTTACCGCTCTTTTAAAAGAACATTCTATTTCCCCCATACCAAAAGATTTTTTAGGCGGAAGAGTAGGAATTGTAAACAAAGAAGGAACAAAAACTTTATTAAAGATAAAAGATTTTCTTCCCATACTTGCAAAAAATATGCCTTACAATAACGAATACACACAAAATACAGCATCGGAACAAGACACAAAACAAACGATGGTAGATGTTGATATGGTATATGCATCCGGTGATTGCGGAGCATACAGAGGCGGTATTACTTTAGCGGAAAACCTGCCCAATTCCGATAAATTGTCTTTAACTATCGGAGGCGGTTTAAGAAATGTTTATCACAGGCAAATAAGATTTATAAGCGATAAAGAAAAACTGCAAAAGATGCTTGATGAAATTTTAGATAAAAGCCAGCATCAATATTATCTCGACGAAGCAGACCATTGGTTTACAATAGGTCATGAGAACCTGCATTCTTTAGGTCCTAAAAAAGGAAATGAACGTCTCGGCAAATATTTAAACATTATAGAAGAAAACAAAGCAGACATGGGTTCTTTATCTTTTGTAGACTTATTGACAGAACTCGGAATGTACACGCAAGAACAAAGAAAACAAATTATAGTAACATTTATTACGGATAATTTTCTTAAATCCAAGCCTGCATTATCTCAAGCTCACAGGGTAAGAACCGTTATGCAAAATAAATATATGTTCGATAACGGCGGTTATATTCTAACGAAAGACAACAAAATTTTGGTAAACATAGATAAAGTTGTTCCAACGGCGAAACAAATGCTTGGTGAAATTGTCAGAATACAAATAGACGGGAATATTGAAAATGCGCAAAAATATATTGAGAAAAATTTTATTTGGACAGATCAAATGGAAATAATTGCGCAAAAATTACAAAAAGTAAGCAAAACCCTTAACGGGAAACTTGAAACAAAACTTGCCGATTATTTATTGAAAGAATAAATTATTATAGGTACACAATCCAGATATATATCGTACTTAGAAGAATTACCATTACGGTTGCGGGAACCGAAACCTTGCAATATCTTGCCCAACTGATAGGATGACCCGACTTTGCGGAAACAGAAGTTCCGACAACATTTGCACTTGCACCTATAGGTGTCGCACTTCCTCCGATATCCGTTCCTATGGAAAGAGCCCAACTCATTGTTGCCAAAGGAATACCGCTTGTTACCGTAAGTGATTGTATTACAGGTATCATTGTTGCCGCAAAAGGAATATTGTCTATAAATGCCGATGCTATGGCGCTTACCCAAATAATAATGGCAATTAAAATATACGGATTTCCCCCTGAAGTCATTTCAATTAATCTTGCGATAAGTTCAAGTATACCGGTTTGTTCAAGCCCGCCGACAACAATAAAAAGCCCCACAAAGAAAAGCAATGTTTTATAGTCAACTCTTTTAACAATTTCCGTAATATGCTTGCCGCTTGTAATAAGAGTAATAACGGCAATAAAAACACCTATTGTTGCCACACTTAAATGCGTTTGTGCATGAGTTATCAAAAGTATAATTGCACAAGCAAAAATCATACAACTTATAACAAATCCGGTTTTATCTGTAATTGCAGATTCAGGTCTTGGAAATTTCCTTCTGTCAATATGTTGCCCCGCCGTGGAATATTCTTTTCTGCAAACAAAATAGAAATAAGCTAAAGTAAAAACCAAACCGATTAATGCGATTATACCGGTATTGCACAAAAAATCCATAAAAGTATAACCGAGTTTTGAACCTATAATTATGTTCGGAGGATCTCCGCACATTGTGGATGAACCGCCCAAATTAGCACAAAATATTTCCGCAAGTATCATAGATATAGGATTAAAATCCAATAAGAAAGAAAGTTCAACGGTAACTGCAGCCAAAAACAAAATAACCGTAATGGAATCTATAAACATGGAAAGAACGGCAGACAACAACATAAAAGCAATAAAAACAGGTATTACTTTATAATTGACGGCCTTTGCTAATCTCATACATAACCATCTGAAAAAACCGACTCTTGCCATACCTTCCACCATTACCATCATACCGGCAATGAAAAATATTGTTGCCCAATCTATTCCTTTGGAACTTAAATGTGCATTTTTCGTATACCAAAAGCCCAAAGTAAACACATCTTTAACGTTCAATGTTTCAATTGTTGCGATAAGAGATTTTTCACTAAATCCGAATCCTATTGCAAAAACCAAAAGCAATGTTAAGCCGCCGCAAACAAGAGTAACCCACTGTCTTTCGAATTTTTCGGTAATTATCAGTGTGAACATTGCAAGAAAAATTATAACTGCAAAAATCTGTGCAAATAACATTTTAAATCCTTAAGATTATAATATTTGTTTCAAAATTGCGGATATTCTTTTACCGTCTGCCGCACCTTTAAGAGCCGCAATGGAAGCCTTCATTACAACACCGAAACTTTTATCTTCGCAGGAAGCAACAACTTCTTTAAGTTTAGCCGTTAATTCTTCGTCGGAAATTTCAGCCGGCAAATATCCTTCTATTATTTTAAGTTCTTTAGCTTCTTTTTCGGTTAAATCCGCTCTTCCCGCTTTTTCAAAAGTTTCAATGGATTCTTTTCTTTTTTTAGCTTCGCTTCTAAGAACTTTTATAATTTCTTCTTCATTTATTTTAATATTTTTCATTTCTCTTATATTTATCTCGTTAAGTATTCCTCTGACGGTGTTCAAACTAACCATATCTTTTGCTTTCATATAAGTTTTTAAATCTTCTTTAAGTTTCTCAATTGTTGACATATTCTGCTCCTTGTTTTTTTATAAATTGTTGTTATTATACAAAATTTAAATGATAATTAGTAATTAGAAATCAGTAATTAGAAATTGAAGAAAGCATATATAAAAATTCATTGCATTTTTTTTGTATATTTTATAAACTTATTCAACTTGATAATTTATCAATACGGAAAAGCAAAAATGAAATTAAAAACACCTTACTATTTTATTGAAGAAAAAAAGTTATTGGAAAACATGAAAAAGATTGCTTTTATAAGAGAGCAGTCCGGTGCAAAATTCGTGTTGGCATTGAAATGTTTTTCCACTTGGTGTGTTTTTGATTTGATGTCTAAATATATGGACGGAACAACAAGCAGTGCTTTATACGAAGCAAAACTGGGCTATGAAAAATTCGGTAAAGAAGTTCATGCTTATTCGGTTGCATATCCGAAAGAAGAAATTTTGGAATTGAAAAAGTTTGCCGATAAAATAATTTTCAATTCAATATCCCAATTAAAAAGATTTTATCCGTTAGTGAAAAATAAAAACTTGGGAATAAGAGTTAATCCTAAAATAAGTTACAGTCATTTTGATTTGGCTGACCCTGCAAGAAAGAATTCCCGACTCGGAGTAATAAACAAAAAAGACATTTTAGACAATTTAGATAAAATAAACGGACTTATGTTCCATTTCAATTGCGAAAACGAAGATGTCGATAATTTGGAACAATCTTTGAATTATATAGGCAAGAATTATTCAAAGATGTTAGAAAAAGTCAAATGGGTAAGTTTCGGCGGCGGAATTTATTTCACAAAAGATGGTTATAATATCAAAAAATTTTGTAAAATATTAAAAGATTTTTCAAAAAAATATAATGTGCAAATTTATTTGGAACCCGGTGAATCTTCCATAACGATGAGCGCGAAACTTGTCACATCAGTTTTGGATATTACACATAACGGCAAAGATATTGCGGTGATAGATTCTTCAACCGAAGCACATATGTTGGATTTGTTAACTTATCATACTCCCGCAAAAATGGCTAAACAAAAAAATGCGAAGTATGAATATATTGTTGCCGGAAGAACTTGTTTGGCAGGTGATATTTTCGGAACTTATAAATTTACCAAACCGTTAAAGATCGGTGACAAAATAGTATTTGAAGACGCTGCCGGATACAGCATGGTAAAAATGAATTGGTTTAACGGAGTACCGATGCCGTCTATAGTAGTAAAAAGACTTAACGGAAAAACAGAATTGGTAAAAAGTTTTACATATAAAGATTTTGCAGGCAATTTATCTTGAGGAGGCACTGCTTGAAATGAAAAGAAATGTTTTAGTTATTGGGGCCGGAGCCGTTGCACATGTAGTTTGTCATAAGTTGGCACAAAACAATGATGTATTCGGTAAAATGTATATAGCATCGAGAACTTTAAAGAGTTGTGATGCAATTTTAGACAGTATTAAGAAAAAGAAAAATTATAAAAATCCCGATAACGAATTTTCATCAAAGCAGATAGACGTTTTTGATGTTCCCGCATTAATAGATTTAATAAAGCAATTGAATATAACAATAGTTATAAATGTTGCAAGTGCATTTTGCAACATGTCAATTTTGGAAGCTTGTATTCAAACAGGTTCGGCATATATCGATACCGCTATCCACGAAGATCCTAAAAAAGTTTGTGAAAATCCCCCTTGGTATGCAAATTACGAATGGAAAAGAAAAGACAGATGTACGGAAAAGAAAGTTACCGCAATACTCGGTTGCGGATTTGATCCGGGTGTGGTAAATGCTTATTGTGCATTGGCGGTAAAACATCATTTCGATAAAATAGCAACAATAGATATTATGGACGTGAATGCAGGAAGTCACGGAAAATATTTTGCCACAAATTTCGATCCTGAAATAAATTTCAGAGAATTCCATAAAGTTTGGACATGGATAGATAATCAGTGGGTACAAAAACCGGTTCATGCGGACAAACTCGTTTATGATTTCCCCGTAGTGGGAGAACAGCCTGTATATTTAACGGGACACGACGAGCTTCATTCACTTTCAAAAAATATTAAAGCAAAATCAATAAGATTTTGGATGGGATTCAGTGACCATTATATAAATGTGTTTACCGTATTAAAAAAGATAGGTCTTCTTTCGGAAAAGCCCGTTAAAACAGCGGAAGGTTTGGAAGTTGTTCCTTTAAAAGTTGTTAAAGCCTGCCTTCCCAACCCAAAAACTTTGGCACCTAACTATACCGGTAAAACATGTATAGGTTGTTTGATTAAAGGTAAAAAAGATAAAAAGAATAAAGAATTATTCATTTATAATATTTGCGATCACAAAGATTGTTATAACGAAGTTGAAGCACAAGCAATAAGTTATACCGCCGGAGTTCCACCGGTAGTTGCCGCTATGCTTATAGCTAACGGTACATGGGATGTGAAAACTATGGTGAATGTGGAAGAGTTGGATCCGGATCCGTTTATTGAGTTGTTGGGCAAAAACGGATTATCAACGGCCGTATTGGAAAATACACCTTCTAAAAAGTTTATTTAGTATTAAAAATATTGTATATTAAAAGGACTGCTATGGATAAACAAAATAAAGTACCTATTTTTGACACACTTTTAGGACATGCAAAAAGGAATGTTACTTCTTTTCATACACCGGGACATAAAAACGGAAAAGGAATAGATCCCGTATTGAAAGAAGTGACCGGAGACGGCCTTTACAAATTCGATGTAACTGTTTTTGATGAGGTGGATTCTCTTCACGATCCTGTAGGTCCGATAAAAAAAGCCGAAGAATTAATGGCTCAAGCTTACGGAGTAAAACATTCTTTATTTTTAGTTAACGGAACTTCCGTAGGAAATATTGCAATGTTTTTATCCGCATGCGATCCCGGAGATTCCATTATAGTTTCAAGAAGTTCACATAAATCCATAATGGGCGGAATTATACTTTCCGGTGTTTGGCCTATTTGGTTACAACCGACAATAGATCAAAATTTAGATATTATTTTTAATTCAACATACGAAGAAATAAAACAAGCTCTTGAAATGTATCCTGAAGCAAGAGCCGTGTTTCTTACAAGTCCTACATATAACGGTGTTGCGACAGAAGTTAAAAAGATTGCGGATTTATGTCACAGAAAAGGTAAAATTCTTCTCGTAGACGAAGCACACGGACCGCATTTAAAATTTAACGATAAGTTACCGATGTCTGCAGTAGATGCAGGAGCGGATTTGTGTGTTCAATCCACGCATAAAATTCTTTCTGCTCTTTCTCAAGGTTCTGTTCTTCATCATAATTCAAAACTTGTTGATATTAACAGAGTTAAAAAAATCGTTTCAATGTTACAAACAACAAGTCCGCAATATTTAACTCTTGCAAGTATAGATTTAGCAAGAAGACAAGCTGTTTTGCACGGAAAAGAAATGTTCGATAAAGTTATTGAAGCTGCGGAATGGGCAAGAAAAGAAATAAATGAAAAGATTCCCAATATGAGATGTTTAACAAAAGCAGATATAAAAGACAGAAATTTTGATTTGGATTTAACAAAACTTACTATAAATGTTACAAAGACCGGCCTTTCCGGATATGAAGTAGACGAAATTCTTGCAAAAAAATACAATATTCAAGTTGATTGTTCCGATACATTTAACTTAATTGCAATTATGGGTATCGGTTCCGATATGGACGATGTTCAAAAACTCGTTACTGCTTTAAAAGAAATAAGTAAAAAATATAAAGGAACTCAAAAAAATTGGATTTTAAAAATACCTTCTCTTGCTACAGAAATGGTTATGACACCTAGAGAAGTGTTTTTATCACAGGATATAAAAAAGATTCCTTTGGCAAAATCCGTAGGACATGTGTCCGCTCAAGTATTAACGCCTTATCCTCCGGGAATACCTGTTGTTATTCCCGGTGAGAGAATTTCAAAAGAAATTTGTGATTATTTGGTGGAAATGGCATCTAAGGGTATCAGAATAAGCGGGCAGGA
>CACWKJ010000026.1 GCA_902761395.1 uncultured Elusimicrobium sp.
GGTTAATGTTTTTAACAACATTGTATTATCTCTTTGATGAAGACCGATTGACGGTTCATCCAACACATAAAGAACACCTGTAAGGCCCGAACCTATTTGTGTTGCAAGATGTATTCTTTGTGCTTCACCGCCCGAAAGAGTGGAACTTTGTCTGTCCAAACTTAAGTATGAAAGGCCTACATTATTTAAAAAGTTTAACCTTGCTTTAATTTCTTTTAAAATAACTTTTGATATAGTTTTTTCTTTTTCGGTAAGTTTTATATTATCAAAAAACTTTACCGCCTGTTCTACCGACATTGCCGTTATATCCATAATTGATTTATCGTTTACCAATACGGATAACGCTTCTTTTTTCAATCTTTTACCGTGACATGTAGGACAAGTTTTTGTAGACATATACTTTGAAAAGATTTCGGTTCTTACAAAATCGGATTCGGTTTCGCTGTACCTTCTTTGCATGTTGGTAATAACACCTTCAAATTCCCCGTCACCGTATAACAACACTTCCTGTTGCTTGGATGTTAAATCTTTCCACGGTCTGTTCATGGGAATTCTGTTTCTTTTGCATGCATCGGTTATAAGTTCGTAATAATATCCGGACCATGCACCTTTCCATCTGTGAGTTCTTGTTGTTACCGGTTCGGACCATGCTTGTAACGCACCCTGATTAACCGTCCTTGTTTTGTCCGGAACAATCAAATCGGGATCTATTTCGCTTTTTTCTCCTATACCGGAACAATCGGGACATGCACCGTGCGGAGTGTTAAAAGAAAAAAGTCTCGGTTCTATTTCCGATATATTTATACCGCAATCTATACAAGCATAATGTTCACTGTAAGTTTTTTCTTCTTTTATATCTTTGTTTTCGTTAACTACCGCAACAGTTACAAGACCTCTTGCCTGTTTAAGAGTGGTTTCTATGGAATCCGCTATTCTTGTGTGTGCCTGTTCGGACACTTTTATTCTGTCTATCAACAAATCTATGTTATGTTTTTTGTATCTGTCTAACTTTATAGTCTCATCAAGGTTATAAATCTTTTTATCTACTCTTACTCTTGTAAAACCATCTTTTAAAAGTCTTGAAAAAAGTTCTTCATAAGTTCCTATTTTACTTTTTACAAGCGGTGCAAGAATATATATCATCGTTCCTTCATCAAGTTTCATAACATCATCTATAATTTGTTGCGAACTTTGCGGAGTAACTTTTTTACCGCATTTAGGACAATGTGCTATACCTATTCTTGCATATAACAATCTTAAATAATCGTAAATTTCCGTTACCGTTCCCACAATAGATCTCGGATTATGTGACGGATTTTTTTGTTCTATGGAGATTGCCGGTGAAAGACCTTCGATAATATCAACATCCGGTTTATCCATAAGGTCTAAAAATTGTCTTGCATAAGCAGACAAAGATTCAACATATCTTCTTTGCCCTTCGGCATATATGGTATTAAATGCAAGTGAAGATTTCCCAGAACCTGATAAACCCGTAACAACAACAAGTTTGTTCTTCGGAATGTCGATATCTACGTTTTTTAAGTTATGTTGACGAGCACCTCTTATCTTTATTATATTCTCCATAAAAATTCCCTTTTATATTTTGCTAAGCGAGTTTAATTTTTTACTTCTAATTTTGCATTTGTCTCCCTTATGTACCACTCGCTCCGCTTTCATTTATGTACACCGCAGTCGTCAAATGCTTCATTACAAGTAAAAACTTAGAAACTCTTGAATTGCCAACAACGACAACGGCAAACGACAACAACGCCAAAAAGTTATTATACTAAATTTTGAGAAACTTAAGTTAGTATAGCATAGTCAGTTAATTATTAGGACACATAAAAAAATACCCTAAGGTTAAGTTAGGGTATTTTTGTTAAGTGTAATTTTTCTAATTATTTTATTTTTTTGATTTACTTTGTACTTTTTCCGTAATTTCTACCGGATTTGTCGTAATCTCATTTTTACTTTCTATAGATATCTTATCTCCAAAAATTGGGTTTGTATACTTTATAGCAAGTGCCGTTGCCTGATAAATATAAGTTGTCTTTTTATATTCTCTATCTATAAATTTTGCATCTTTATCATAATTATCAACTACTTTACTTTCTTCTCTTTCATCTATTTTTATATTTATAACATCATCCCCACCAAGTTTCTGAGCCTCTTTCATCAACATAAAATTCGTTATTTCGGAACCTGTTCTTTCTCCATTAACATCTATTGTTACCTTAGATTCAACGAAAACAATACCTTTAATTACAAAATCTCTTATGGTATATGGAACAATATCTGCATATTGTCCTTTTACTATTTGTACATAATTTTTTGTCGCATCCTTTTGATATTCTGCTTTTGCTTTTTTTACTGTCGGAGATTGTGCTTGCATTGTAGCACATCCGCTAAAAAAACAAACTGCAATTGCTAATACTGCAAAACTACAAATACTTTTTACTTTAATCATACTTTTTCTCCTTTTTTATTTTAATTTTAATCATAATTTTCTTGAATCTTTCTTTCTATTTCTAATATTTTTTGTTTTTCTTTTTCTTCTTTTTCAGTTTTTATTCTTTCTTGCTCCAACGCTTTTTGCTTTATTTGGTTTTCTCTCTCAAGTCTTATTTTTTCTTGTTCCAATGCTTTTTGTTTTGCTCTCTCTTCTTGTTCTATTCTTTTTTCTTCTTCAATTCTTGCTTTTTCTTACCTTAATATCCTCTTTTTCTTTTTTATTTAAGAAACTATATTTTATTCCTAAATTTCCGTTAAATCCGTTTATATCTCCGCTTCTTCCTGTTGCTTGTATATAACAACTCCATGCACTATTTTTAAATGTCTTGTTTACACCAAAACCATATTCAACATATCCGCTTATTCCCATATCATTAAAAGCTATATTATCAGCTACTAGTTTTGCTTTTTCTCCTGAATTTAATAAATATCCTAAAAGTCCGTATGGTTGCCAACCATCATTTAAATTAAATTTCGCCTTTACTTGCGGTTCAACTATAATGTTTGCAACACTTTGGCTATCTATTTTTGCTCCCTGTGTTGTCTCGTATTCTTGATTACTTATATTCCCATACATCAAAGTTAAATTAGGTTCTACAACAAACTTGTTGCTTAAATCAAAATTATATCCTGTCTTTGCTCCCACACTAAACATATTTAAATCAAAACTATCTGTGCCGTAATCGCTTTCACCTTCTGCCTTATTAAAATTTATATTTGCTGTTAACCCTGCATACCATTTATCTTTTATTAACATTCCGGTAGCACCTAAAATATAACCTGTTTGATTTATTTTTATATCTTCATATTTTTGGTTACTTCCTGCATAACCTAAATAGAAAGATACTAAACTGTTTTCTCCTGTTGCTAAATCTATTCCTGCAAGGGTTCCGGTTAATGTATTATCTACATTCAAACTATCAAAACTTACACTATCTTGAGCTATAAATGGTCTTATCCACAATCCGCTTTCTATTCTGTTAGAACCATCAAATAATACATCCGCCGTTGATGCATACACCAAACCTTTTTGTTTTGCTTGTATTATTCTGTTTTTTATGTTATCTACACTTGAAAAAGCTTGATTTAGTACTGTAGTTTGGGTTATTAATCCTGTTGCACCTGCTACTTGACTTTCCGCTATAACAGGATTTTTATTTACGGTTAATAAGAAATTAAAGTCTCCTGTACTTTTATCATAATTTACATCATATTTAAACAATTTTGAATTTGCTGTATCTATGCTTATTATCTTATCTTTCAATATAGTTGAACTTGTAAATAACACTTCTGTTTTGTTCTCTATTGCATCACTTAATATATTTATAGCTTTTATGTTTATCTTTCCATCACCATTAAAACTATTTGCATATATTGTGTCCATTTCTTTGTTTTCTAAATCTGCATCTACGGATAAAATTAAATCGTCAGCTAAACTTATTGCTTTGAAATTATGTTGTTGTAATATTGAATTTGCCACATTTATCTCCGATTTCATTGCAGATAGGTTTTCTACAAACAAACTCCCATTTTCTGTTAATGTAAAATTACAAAACATTAAATCTAAGTTTTCTGCAGAAATTATAGAATTGTTAACAAAATGATTCATAATTATGATTTCTTCTTGTTCGTCTGAAATAGAATCTACAACGGCTCTACCGATATCTGGTCTAGGAATATAATAAAAACCTACTGCTGCTATTAAGGTCTGCTCAATTATATTATTGTTTATAAACTCTTCTGCATTAATATTTAAAGTTCCTGAACCTGTTATCTGATTAGCGTTTATTCCATCATAAAACGATATTGTTCCATTGTTTTCTATGTTTCCAATTATAGAATCTGGAGTCGTTTGTAGTTCTCCATTTTGTTCTATATTTAATTTGTTTTGTTTTATTGTGCCCCAATTTATGAAATTTCCTGCTATTGTCATTGTTGATGTATTTGTTGTTTGTTCTATTGTTCCATAATTCGTTCCTTTTCCTATTACCAATTTACCATCATTTATTATTTTCGCACTGTTATTTATTGTGAGTAATTCATTTATAGTTATTGTTGCTGTTGAATTGATTAATTGATTCGATAATATTTCTAAATTCTTTTGTGTTATATTTGCTTGATTTATTACATCATCATTAATTTGCATTAAACCTGTTCCTGTAATTACATTGTTATTTATCCCACCATTAAAAACCAAACTACCATCGTTTTCTATGGTTCCCCAAACATCTGCTGCATTTGTTATTAATTTTTTATTTTCGTTTATTATTATTGAATTTCCTATTCCACCACCATTTATTACATCACCGTCTATAACTGTAGTTCCTGTTCCATAAACAGGGCTATACTCGTTATTTCCTTCGTTAAAAACTAAATAGCCATTATTTTCTATAACTCCCAAAATATTTGTTGCACTTGTTATTAATTTTTTATTTTCATTTATAATTACTGGATTTACTATTGTACCACCATTTATTACTTCACCATCTATTATTGTTCTTCCTGTATCAGGTGTCCAAATATTAGAATTAAGTGTTCCATTACCTATTAATATTAATTCACCACTATTTATTATTCCTTTTTGTACTCCATTTGCATAGGTTGTTAGTTTTTTACTTTGATTTATCGTTATCGGATTTTCTATACATTCATAATTTATTACATCACCATCTATCATTGTTGTTCCTGTTCCAGTTATTTGATTATTATTTTCTCCACCTGTTAAGACATAAAAGCCTGCATTATTTATATATCCAATTACATCACTTGCATTTGTTGATAATCTTTTACTCGAATTTATCATTATTGAATTTACTATCGTTGAACTATTTATTATAGAGCCATCTATTGTTGTAGTTCCTGTTCCATAAATAAAATTATTATTTATGCATCATTATTGAATTTACTATCGTTGAACTATTTATTATAGAGCCATCTATTGTTGTAGTTCCTGTTCCATAAATAAAATTATTATTTATGCCATTATTATCCAATACTAAGTTTCCGTTGTTTTCTATATTGCCTGTTACAGCATCAACACCTGTAATTAGTTGTTTGTTCGAATTTATCATTATTGAATTTACTATCGTTGAACTATTTATTACTTCTCCGTCTATTATTGTTGTACCGCTACCAAAAATATAATTATTGTTTGTTCCTTGTGTGAATGTTAAATTTGAGTTATTTTCTATATCGGCTATTATATTACTTGCATTTGCGATTAAACTCCCATTATTATTTATTTCTATTTTATTCTGCTCAATTACGGCATTTACTAAATTAACATTTACACCGCTTATTGTTGTTGTTCCTAAACCTACAATTCCTTTTTCAAAACTGCTCGAAACACCTGAAAGTGTTAAATTGCCATCATTTATTATGTCTTGTCCAACATTACTACTAAAATTTGTCCCACTAATATTTAATGTACCTTCATTTTTAATTGCTCCATAAGCGCTATTAAATCCACTCCAATTATTAACATTTTCTATGTTTAAAACTTTATCTTCACTTACATATATTCCTTCTAAATTATCTAAACTTATAACATCATGACCATTACCAAAAATTGTTAATTGATGTCCACCGAGATTTTCTAAATCTTCTGTAACACTTTCATCATCCGATAAAGAATAAGATCTTGTATATTTTTCTAAATTTATGATTTCTTTAAATGTTCTTTCTATACCAGTTTTTTCATAGTATAAAACACCAGATTTTAAATCGTTTTCAAAAACATATTCGTAGCCATTATAATATCCACTAGTCAATATGTTAATATTAGGTGATATCTCACTATTGAACAATACAATAAAATTGTTGTTACTTAAATCTACATCTATTTGTAAATTGACATTTGCTGTCGTAGTTAATGTTGATATTGTTATATTGTCTATTGAATTGTTTAATATATTTAACGTTCCGCTGCTTAAATTTATATTTCCACTAAAAAATTTGTTTATATTTATATTTGAATTCTCTTCCATCCTAGATTGGAGTTCTAATTCTCCGCCATAAAAATTAACTACACCATCATATTTGCTCATATCTTCATTTAAAACAATTTTACCATTTGCCATTAATGTGTTTGTTGATATATTTATGTTTAAAACGCTTGCCTTCTGCATATATATTACGTCATTAAAAACAATATCCGCATTATTACTTGCCCATAAATTTATATCACCATCATCATTTATTATTGCACAAGATTTTCCAGTACTTGATTGATTGCCTGTAAACTCTATATTTTTGGTATTTGCTATTAAATTTATGGTTCCATAATTATGTATTGCACCACCACCAATATTATTTATAAATTTAACACCATCTATAAAAGTTATTGTTCCGAAATTATAAATTGCTCCGCCGCCACTATTATCTTCAAAAAGGCTATCAGCACCTATTTCTATTGTACCGCTATTACAAATTGCTGTTCCAAATCCTCCTATACCATCAATAATAATTTGGTTCTCTCTAAAAATAGAATGTTCACCTATTTTTATCTCACCATTTTTTGAATTGCAAATAGCTCCACCACTGGTGTAACCAGCACTGCCACTAGAATAATAGTCTTCTGAAATTATCATATTTTGAAGGAAATTTACTTCTTTACCTATTTCTAAATAACCATCATTGTAAATAGCACCGCCTTTTAAATTAAGAGATTGATATTTACTATATACTGTGTTATTACTAAAAATACTTTTATCTCCTATTTTTATTTCCCCCTCTGCCGAATTATAAATAGCTCCACCACAAGCTCCACCACTAAGAGAAATTTGTGCACTATTATTTATAAATTTTCCAGTGATATTATTTATGATATGTGCATTATAAATTGCACCACCATAAGCAGAACCTTTTGTTGATTTTACATAGTTACCAATAAAATCCCCTGTAATACTATTTATACAATACTCACCAGCTAATGAATTTTTACTATAAATAGCACCACCATAAGCATTTGAATATGAATCAACATAGTTTTCTATAAAGTTTCCTGTTATATTTTTTATATCGTGTACATTATATATTGCTCCACCATTTCCTGTGTTATTATTATTTTCGATTTTAATATAATTCCCAATGAAATTTCCTTCAATATTTGTTATATATCCATTATTAGCTATTGCTCCACCTATAGCTTTCACATTGTCTCCTTTTGCGTAAATATAGTTCAATAAAAAATCACCTTTTATGTTTGTTATATAAGCCATATTGTTAGTGTCGATATCTATATTCGCTATCGCTCCGCCTTCAACAATACCAGAAATACCATTTGAATGATTTAAAAGAAAATTAGAATTAATATTTTCTATGGTTGTATAATTGAATATTGCACCTCCACTACTACGAACATTAGAACCAGAGCCGGAAGAACTAGTATAGTTGCCAATAAAATCTCCTGTAATATCACCAATATAACTTCTAATAACACCTACACTGTTTTCCGTATTAAATATAGCACCTCCAAGTGCACGAGTAGAGCCATTTTCATAATTGTTTACAAAAATACCATCTATACTGTTAATTTTATATCTATAATTTATTATATTTCCACCATTATAAAATTGATCAATTTGAGAATTGTGATTATTGGCAAATATTCCACTAATTGTTGTTCCTGTTGCAGAATTTAAAATTGTTCCTGCTGATGAATTATAAAAGAATTTATCGGAAATTGTTGTATTATTGGTTGTTATATTCTGACTTGTATTTATATAATTTGAATATTTTATTTTAATATCATAATTACTTGCTGTTCCACTTTGAAGAACCATATTACCATTATTATTTTTAGCCCATTTATAATATATCGAATTACTTCCGATTCCAATATCATTGATATTTACTGTAAAATTAAATACTTCATTAATAGAATTATCTTCAAAATTTAACCAGTATTCTTTCATTGTCGGAATAGAGTCTGATGAACCTTCTTCTAATATTAAAGAAGAACTTTCAACCGTAAAAGTTTTTAAATCATTAATTGCATCTTCTCTGTTTTCTTCAAAACTCACTCCAGTTGCAAAAAGATTTATTGATAATATCATTAAAAAAAATACACAACTAGTTACTTTATAATTGAACATTCTTTCTCCTTATTTTTAAAAATCTGTTTTTTTAATCCAACAAGAGCGTACTCAATTTACCAAGTTTCAATATTATAACCAAAATATTAAGACCACTATAAATTATTTTTTTATAATCGTATCTTTTTTGGTATGTGATTTTTTCGGATAATCGCTGTTAAAATGTGCGCCGCGACTTTCCTTTCTTGCCATGGCGGACTTTATTATAATTTCGGCAACATCTACAAGATTTTTTACTTCCAAAAGTTCCATACTGACATTAAAATCTCTGAAATGATTTTCAACTTCTTTTTTTACGATTTTCAATCTTTTTAAAGCCATTTTTAATCTTTCTTTTGTTCTTACTATACCTACATAGTTAGACATTAATCTTCTGACTTCTTCCCAATGTTGCAACATTATGGTAGGGTCACCGTTACCTGTACTTTCATTAACAAACTCTTTAACATTATCGTTAAACTTTATATTAGGTAAAAGTTCCTGCGTTTTTTTGTAAGCATAGTGAGCAAAAACAAGACCGTCAAGCAACGAGTTTGAAGCAAGCCTGTTTGCACCCTGCAACCCGTTACAAGCATTTTCGCCTATGGCAAAAAGGTTTTGTATTGATGTTTGTCCGTATTTATCTACGGCAATTCCGCCGCAACAATAATGTGCCGCCGGAACAACAGGTATCATATCTCTTGCCATATCTATTCCGTAGAACAAACATTTTTCGTATATGTTAGGGAACCTTTTTACTATAAAATCTTCCCCTCTGTGTCTTATATCAAGATAAACGAATTTATCGCCGCTTTTCTTAAGTTCGGTATCTATTGCTCTTGAAACTATATCTCTCGGAGCCAAATCTTTTAAAGGATGATACTTTTGCATAAATGCTTCACCCTTCTGATTTTTCAGTACCGCGCCTTCGCCTCTTACCGCTTCGGAAATTAAAAACGATTTTGCTACGGGATTATATAAACATGTGGGATGAAACTGTATAAATTCCATATTGGAAATGTTTGCTCCGGCTCTGTATGCCATTGCGATACCATCGCCCGTTGCAACATCCGGATTAGATGTATATAAGAAAACTTTACCTGTTCCGCCGCAAGCAAGAACAACAACTTTTGCCAAAAATATTTCCACCTTGGAATTTTTTACATCGTATACATAAGCACCGCAACATTTTTTATTTTCATCGATAATCAAATCTATTGCCATGTGATCTTCGTATATGCTTACATTGTTTGCTTTTTGTATGTTTGCAACCAACACTTTTTCTATTTCTTCACCGGTAATATCTCCGGCATGAAGAATTCTTCTTTTACTGTGTCCGCCTTCAAGACCAAGCTCGAATTCCGAACTGTTATAATCTTTTTTTGCAAACTTCATTCCCATGGAAATAAGTTCTTGTATTCTTTCCGGTGCAGACTTAACGGCTATTTCAACTATCTCTTTGTTGCAAAGTCCGTCACCCGCAACAAGAGTATCTTGTATATGAGATTCAAATGTATCATCTTTATCGGTGACACAAGCAACTCCGCCTTGTGCTTTACCTGTGGAAGAATCAAACAACTTTTTCTTGGTAACAAGTGCAACATCGTTGGTTTTGCATGCTTTTAATGCAAAACTAAGTCCAGCTATACCGCTGCCGATAACCAAATAATCTGTTTTTATCATTTTAATTTCACTTCTGTTTTAAACCATTGTGTAAGTTCGCCAAGCAACTTTTTGGCTTTATCTTTTTCGCCTTTATCTATTGCAATTTTTATTTCATCTATTTTTTTCCTGTCTTCGGCTATTGCCGTTCTAACATTATTAACAGTTTCGTTCATATTTTTTGCAAGTTCTATAGTTTCATCTTTTTTCCTGTGATGAATTCTCATGGTAAAATCACCGGTTTTTAATCTTGCCGTAACTTTTTCAAAGAAAAATATAGGTCCTATAAGCCTGTGAAAATAGAATATACTTTCTATTAGAACAAGAATCGTAAAAATAAGCATTGCCCAAAAAAAACCGCCCGTGTATGACCTTACAAAATTGTTGATTGCACCTGCACTGAGCTGATCCATTCCCGGGGAATTTAACAACGAATCCAAAAACATGTAATAAATCAATATTGATGATACAATAATAACAGTTGCCAAAATTAACAAATACTTTATTTGTAATTTCGGTTTAACAAAATACTGTCTTCTTTTTATTGTCATTTTTCCCCCAAGAAAAATTTTATTTTTTACAAACTATATTATCTATTAATCTTACATTTGCAACTTTAACGGCAACAGCTATAACTATCGATTTATCTTTATCGGTTGCCGAATCCAAAGTTTCGGAATTTCTTAATTCCACATAATCTATTTTGCTTGTCGGTATAGCCAAAATATTTTTTTCAATATTCTTTTTTATATCTTTTAATTTTTTACCTTCTGCAAATTGTTTTTTTGCCAAACATAAAGATTTGTATATTCCGCAAGCATCTTGTTTTGCTTTTTCGGACAAATATGTATTTCTGCTCGACATTGCAATACCGGATTTTTCTCTTACTATAGGGCACCCTATAACTTTTATATTAAAGTTCAAATCTTTTGCCATTTGTTTAACTATTATATATTGCTGGTAATCTTTCAAACCGAAATATGCTTTTGTAGGCATAGCAATATTAAAAAGTTTCGATACTACCGTACAAACACCTTGAAAATGTATAGGTCTTGTAACACCGCACATTATTTTTGCCAATTTATTGTTGTATATGTATGTTGAAAAGTTGTCGTTATACAATGTTTTGTTTGTAGGTAAGAATAAAAAATCCACTTTGTTATCTTTACATACTTTAATATCATGTTCTACAGGTCTTGGATATCTTTCGTAATCTTCGTTCGGTCCGAACTGTATAGGGTTAACATATACGGATACAACCGTAACATCGTTTTGCGATACGGACTTTTTCATTAATGAAATGTGTCCGGCATGCAATGCTCCCATTGTAGGAACAAGACCTACTGTTTTACCTTTTTTCTTTAATGTTTCAATTGCTTTTTGTAATTCTTCGGGTTTTCTTATAATTTTCATTTGTATGTATTTACCTCTTGCGGAAATTTTCCTTCTTTAACTTCTTTACTGTATTGTGCTGTTGCTTCTTGTATAACTTGTGCCAAGTTTGCATATTTTTTTACAAACTTAGGTGTAAAATCCGTAAACATTCCCAACAAATCGTCACTAACCAAAACTTGTCCGTCGCAATATCTTCCGGCTCCTATACCTATTGTGGGAATATCCAACTTTTCGGTAACCGTTTTTGCTATGGTTTCGGGAATACCTTCAAAAACTATCATAGATACACCTGCTTTTTGTAGTAACAAAGAATCTTCCAACAACTTTTTTTGAGACTGTTCATCTCTGCATTGAACTTTGTATCCGCCCATCTTTTCTATAGATTGAGGCATAAGTCCTAAATGACCTACAATTTTTATACCTTCATTTATAATAGCTTTTATTGATTCTATAATTTCCAAACCGCCTTCAAGTTTTACCATATCGGCACCGGCATCAACAAGTTTTTTTGCATTTTCCGCTGCCAATTTAGGATTATCTTCATAAGACTTGTAAGGCATATCGGCAACAACAACAACTTTTTCTTTATTTGTTCCTCTTGCCGTAGCTTTTGTATGGTGTATCATATCATCCATTGTAACGGACAACGTATTTTCATAACCGAGCTTTGTCATACCTACCGAGTCACCAACCAAAAACATATCCACATTTGAGTTAGACATAATTTTTGCCATAGTAGCATCGTAACATGTTACCATTACGATTTTTTCGTTGTTTTGTTTCATCTTCAAAAATTTTTCTAACATACTTTTCCTTCCGAAATTAATTATTAAAAAGTTTATAATTTATATTCTCAGTATCAAAATCAAACGGATTAAAAGCAGATGCTGCTATCAAATACCAACCTGTAGATGATGATGATGAAACCCATGCACCATTTTTGCCTCTTGGTATTTCCCATTCATTAGCAAAAGTTGTATATATTTGTTTATCCTTGGGTTTTTTGGATGTATAAGGTAAAGATTTATCTATCAAATTTAATTTATTTGAAACTTTTTCGATATTTGCCAAAGTTTCTATTGCCTGTTCTTTATATTTTTCCGATAATTCAACTCTGCCCATTTTTTTTGCATACCTTGACATAGTTTGAAGTGCCGTTGTATGAAAACCTGTTCCTTCAAACCATACCATTCTGTAATTTTTCCTTCTGCCTTGTTGGTTAGTAAAATCGTATCCCTTTATTTCGATATCATCTATTGTATCCGTAACAAGATAATTATCCTCCGCAAACTGCATCATATCATAGGGATCTATTCCCAACTCATCCAAACGTTTCGGTGAAACGGCACTGATTGCCCAAGATACAGCATCTAAAGCATCGGTTCTGTCTACTCCATGTGAGTTATAACCCATATTAAAAGTTCCTTTACTTTTATCGTAAATGAGTTTTGTAAGCCACCTTTCAATATTTGCCATTTCTTCATCTATATCTTTTACTCCGTAGTTTACTCTGTCAAACACAGCAACAATATTTTTGTTTGAATGCTTATAAATATATTTTAACATTCTTAAAACAGCATAATAATCTATAACATTTTCAGTGGAATAAACGGTAGACCAATCCGGAGGTTGCCACCCGTAACCCATACTGGGGCCACCTTTTTTACCATCTGAAAAATTATAATGTTTAATTTCTCTTGCCCATTTAGCCATATATATTACAAACGGAAGAAAATCTGTTTTGCCTGTTATTGCCGTATACTGTAACATTGCAATTGCAATCCACATGTTAGGGCCTAAATGAACTCTGTTGCCGTCTATACCATGTTTTAAGCCCCATCTTGTCCTTTGAAAGTCTGTTCTGTAAGCATTACATAATCCGATATTATCTCCCTTAGAAATAAAAAATTCTTTTTGAAAAATTCTAAATAAATTTTCCGCTTTTTTATTTTGACCGGACAAAATATAACTAAGTGATGCTATTGAACTGTCATAAATAAATGCTTGTGCATCCAACACACCTTTTGATCCCAATATAAATTTTCCGGAAAACAAGTCGTAAGAATAATTGGATGTATCTCTGTAACTTTCAACAAGACCGTTAACGGAAGATGTTTGCCTGTCATAAAAATTTGCAGTCCTCATTTGATGTCTGTAAAAATCTTCATTTAAAGATTCAGTAGCGAATTGTTCTCTATAAGACTTATTTACAATATCAACACAATAAGCCGTTGAGGAAATAAAAAGAAGTGTTATGATAAAAAAAATATTTTTTCTCATGATTTAAAAAAGACACCATCTCCGATAAAAAAGAGATTGTGTCTATTATATCATTTATAAATATAAAAAACTAACTTATTGTAACATTTATTGAAAACGTTACACCCTGACAAGAAAGTGTTATTGTCCCTTCACCGATATTCTCACCGGCAGTAAATATCGTTTTCCTTGATGTTGTTGATGAAAAGGTTCCCAAGTCTTCTCCTGATTCAAGTTTGGAAACCGACCATTTTATGGGTTCATCAATATTTTCCATTTTTATGTTTCTTATAATAGCCGTTAACTCTTTAGGTTCACCTATGTGCAAGGTTAAATCTTCAGCCGGTTCTATTTGTAAAGTCATGGTATTATTTAATAACTTACCTCTTTTAGTGCAAGCACCAAAACAAGCTACTAAACAAACGAACAATAATGATAAAAACAATATTTTTTTCATATCTTTCTTTCCAAACTAAATAGAAAATCTGGTTTTGTATCTTAACATCACACCATCTTTTCCATAGGTATCAATATTAAACTTTTCAAAAGCATACTTTTTAGATTCTTTTTTTGCTACAAAATAAGCATCCACTACGGCAAATATCCATGTTGCAACCACCACACAACCGAAAATTCTTGAAGTATTTAAATCTTTTTCATAATCGTCATAGTAAGAAGAGTCCCTTGAACCTAATCTTTGATATGTAACATAATCACCTTCGGATTTATTGAGGTAATAAAATGTTCCAAAAACAGAAACCGCAAATACACCGAAAACAATCCATCCTTTAAGTTTTTGGTTATTCCATCCTTGTCCCCAACCGGGCATAACAGCAGAACGAAGTGCCGCATTTATTTCAGTATATTCGGAAAAGTCACAAGTCATTGTACATGCACTTGCATTTGTACAATTTAATAACATAACCGAAATGATAACTACTATAAACTTTTTAATCATTTTTAATTTTCTTTTTTAACAAATCTTATATCATCTATATATACTTCGCCACCATTAGTAACATTGCCATTTATTAAAGACATCCCCATCTTTAAATCAAACGTTATTCTACCTGCACCATTCATGGCAATTTCATATTCTTGCCAATAAGGTTTAATCTTAGCAGAAGTAAATTTCTCACTAACAGAAGTATCGGGAATACCTATTTCAAATTCACAATTATCACTTATGTTTCCTCTTATCCAAAACTTCATCTTTGCATATCCGCTATTTGTTAAATCTACTACACCACCCAATTGTTCTCTGGCTTGCAAACCAAAGCTAAAGAACGTTTTTTTAGGAACACTTGTATCAAGCGAATTTCCGCGCCATATAAATTTTATACATTTCCTGCCCACTTTTACATTATCCAACCAAGAAAAGCTAAGAAAAACATTTTCCCAACTGTCGCAATATTCATTTACCGAACCATCCGGATAATGATCAAAAACATACGGCTCCAATGAACCTTTTGTATTTATCTCATCATCATAAATATACCAAGGATTCGGCCAAGAATCTATAGGATCATGAATACCTAACAATGCTCTAACAGGATATCTTTCGCATGAAGTAAAACATACAAAACACATTATACCAAGCAAACAAAATGATAATAATTTAATAATTTTTTTATTCATATCTTATATCATCCAAGAAAACTGTACATCCCTTAGGATTATCTTTTTTAGAAAAAACTATACAAAAACCGCCTGAAATAGAACTCAAGTCAGACTTAGACAAATCTATAGTATATTTTTTCCAACTGCCTGTCAATTTAATCTTTTTAAGCCATGCAACATCGGTATCACTATAGTCACCTGAAATTCCGCCTATTTTAACTTCGGATATTATTTCGTAACCGTTTGCTCCTCTTGCCCAAAATGTTAACTTCGTTGCTCCGGTTATATTATATCCGCCTTTTTTATCTCCCCAATTGTTGGCTGTAAGATTGATCCAATTCCAAGTTAGCAACATCACCCATCCAACCGGATGGTGCGTAATGATTTTTTGGTGACATAAAATCTTCATATACATAAAAAGGTTCAAAAACATTAGCTGTTTCAGCAGTCTTATTTGTATCTGCGTTTGCAGCATTATTTACTGCAGTTGAAGGAACACATGCACAAATAAAACAACTTAATAAAACCATTGATAATGTTAAAAATTTTGCTCTTTTCATTTTTCCCTTTTTATATTTGGGGCAGGGAATTAACCCCGCCCCATAAAATTAATTATTCATAAATGATGTCATCTAAGTAAATGATAAATCCGTTAGGATTGTCATCTTTAGATGCTGCGAAGCAGAATCCACCGATTACATGGCTCAAATCTTTGCCTGTTAAATCGATAGAATATTTCTGCCATTCTTTTGTCAATTCAATAGGACCAACTGCTGCAGAATCTGAATCAGGATATTCTCCGGTGATTCCACCCATCTTGAATTCAGCTATTTTTTCTCCGCCGTTTGCTCCTCTTGCCCAGAATGTCAATTT
>CACWKJ010000027.1 GCA_902761395.1 uncultured Elusimicrobium sp.
AGGAGTTCTTCGGCATGTTTTCTGGCATGTTCCGTTACTTTTTCACCGGAAATAATTTTTGCTATTTCTTCTATTCGTTCTTTTTCGTTTAAAACTTTAGCTTTTGTTATATTTCTGCCGTTTTCTAATTCTTTATATATTTTTATATGGTTATCTGCATTTGATGCAATTTGAGCCAAATGCGAAATGGAAATAATTTGTCTGTCTTTTGATAAACTTTTCAATTTCTTACCAATCTTTTCGCCTGTTTTCCCGCTTGTTCCCGTATCTATTTCATCAAAAACAATAGTATCAACATTATAATTTTCTGATATCGCAGTTGATAATGCCAACAATACTCTTGAAATTTCTCCGCCGGAAGCGACATCGGACAACGGGTATAGAGTTTCTCCTTTATTTGCGCTGAACATAAATTCCAAATCATCAAATCCGGTTCTTGAGATATCACCCTCTTTTATATCTATTTCAAACTGAGAATTTTTCATATTTAAATCTTCAAGTTCGGATACAATCACTTTAGATATTTTTTTTGCCACTTTTTTTCTTTTATCCGATATTTGCGTGCATATTTTTATAATCTCTTTTAATACGACTTCTATTTCTTTTTGAATCTTATCCATATTAACGTCGTAATTTTCAAGATTTTTTACTTTTTCTTCCAACTGTTCACCGTAATCAATAATTTCTTGTATGGTTTTACCGTATTTTGATTTTAATTTTTTTATCAGTTGTTGTCTTTCCTGCATACTATCCAACATTTCAGGAGAAGCATCCAATTTGTTTGATAAATCTTCAATCTCTCTGTAAGCATCATCTATTTGGCTGATTGCGGAATTTATATTTTCGGAAACAGTTTCAACATTTACTCCGTATTTTTCCAAAAGAGAAATTTGTTTATTTATTATCGAAAGGTTATCGGTAACCGAATGATCCTGTTTATATAATATCGATAACATTTCATTAGTAACTGTTTTTATTTTTTCCGCATTTTTTAATTTAGGCAGTTCCTGATCTATTTTTCCTTCTTCGTCACTGTTCAAGTTTGCTTTATTTATTTCATTTATTTGATATTTGTATAAATCCAATAATCTTTCTCTGTCCGTATTGGATTTTTCTATTTCTTCTTTAGCTTTCTTTAATTTTTCGAATTCGTCATATTTTTCGGAAAGCTGTTCCAACAAAGAATCGTTGTTTGCCATATCATCAACTATCTTTCTTTGATAATTTTGTTCAAACAACATATTACTTTTATGTTGAGCATAAAAATCCACTAAATGTTTTCCTATATTTGAAAGAGTATTTACGCTAACGGAAACATCATTAATAAAAGCTTTACTTTTTCCGGAAACATCTATTTGTCTTCTTATTATAATTTCATCGGCAGCATCTATTGACAACTCCGAAAGGATATTTTTTACATTGGTATTGTTTGAAATATTAAACTCTGCGGTAATTATACAAATTGCCGCACCCGTTCTTATTATGCTCGTACTTGCTCTTTCACCCAACAACAAATCTATTGAATCCATAATGATAGATTTTCCGGCACCTGTTTCACCGGTTATAACGGTAAGTCCCTTTTTAAAATCTATTGTAATATTTTCTATGAGAGCATAATTTTTAACGGATAATGTTGTAAGCACCTAATTTAAACTCCCCATTTCAATTTTGTTTTAAGTGTATCAAAATAAGAATAGTTCCTGTCTCTTATAAGTTTTGCTTTTTTTGAAAACATTTTTATTTTCACTTTTTTATTTTTATCTAAAATATAACTTTCCTGTCCGTCAACAGAAACAACTAAATCCGATTTTTTGTTATCGTTGGTGGAAGTAAATTCCAAAACATTATTACAATCCAAAATCATCGGTCTGTGTGTTAATGTGTGCGGAGATATCGGTGACACTATAAACAATGATAATGTCGGATAAATTATAGGTCCCGAAAGTGCTAACGAATATGCCGTAGAACCTGTAGGCGTAGATATTACTATACCGTCGCCCTTATAACTCGACAAAAACTTTTTATTGATAAAAGAATCTATGGAAGTAAGTCTTCCGTTATATATTGACCTTATGACACAATCATTTAATGCCGTTGTTTTTACCGTTCCGTTTTTTGTCGCAATTTCGATATCCAACATCATTCTTTCTTCATATTCAATACCGTTACTTAAAATATTTTCCAACGAATTAAAAACATTTTTAATATCGGTATCGGTTAAAAAGCCCAAAGTTCCCATATTTACACCCATAACCGGTATGGAATATTTAGAAACAAGTCTGCTTATTCTTAACATTGTCCCGTCACCGCCGAGAGAAATTATAAAATCTACTTTCGGATTTTTGTTAAGTTTATAAGAAATATTTTTTACCTTTATATTCCTGTCTTTTAACCAATCGGAAATCTTAGCACAATACTGTTGTGCATTAGGTTTTAAATGGTTGTATATTATTCCTATTATCATTTTATTTATGCCTTTTTTAATTTAAATGTGCTATAATTGATTATTATATTAAAATTGTATTTTTTTTAAAATATTTACTACAGGAGAGATTATAAAATGTTTTGGCAAAAAGACATTGAAACGATGGACAGAAAAGATTTAAGAAAATTTCAGTTGGACTGTATCAACAAACAAATTGCTCTCGCAAAAAAATCACAATTCTACAAGGACAAACTCGCAAAAATAGGCGAACTAAAATCATTAGACGAAGTAACAAAACTTCCTTTCACGACGAAACAAGATTTAAGAGATTCTTTTCCTTACGGCTGTTTGGTAACGGATTTAAAAGATGTTGTAAGAATGCATTCTTCTTCGGGAACTACAGGTAATCCTACAGTTGTATTCCACACAAAAGACGATATAGCAAATTGGGCCAATATATCTGCAAGATCAATGTATTGTGCAGGTGCAAGAAGTACCGATGTTTTTCAAAACACAATGGGATACGGTTTGTTTTCGGGAGGACTCGGATTTCATTACGGCGGAGAAAGATTAGGAATGATGACTATTCCTATAGGTCCGGGAAACAGTAAAAGACAACTTTGGTTTATGCAACATTTTAAAACGACGGTTGTACACATTTTGCCGAGTTATGCTTTAAGATTATCCAACACGGTAAAAGAGCTCGGAATAGATGTAAAAAAAGATTTAAATTTAAGAATATTTTTTATAGGTGCGGAACCTCACAGCGAAGCAATGAGAAAGAAAATAGAAGAATTATATAATGTTAAAGCATACAATTCTTACGGATTGTCGGAAATATCAGGTCCGGGAATTGCTTTTGAATGTCAATGCCAACAACATTTACATATTTGGGAAGATTATGTATATCCTGAAATTGTAGATCCTAAAACATTTGAACCTTTACCCGACGGTGAAGAAGGAGAATTGGTATTAACGACATTACAAAGACAGGCAATGCCTCTTATGAGATACAGAACAAAAGATTTAACAAGAATAATATCCGAACCTTGTGCCTGCGGAAGAACACACAGAAGAATCGCAAGAATAACGGCAAGAACGGATGATATGATGATTATTAACGGAGTAAACATTTTCCCCATACAAATAGAAAAGACAATATTATCAATACCTGAAGCAGGTAAAAACTATGTTATCGAATTGATTGATCACAATTGTATGGATAAGTTAAGAATAAAGGTAGAAATCAACAATGATACTTTCAAAGGAACATTGAAAGATTTGGAAAAATTACAAAACAAATTAATAAGCGAATTAAAGCAGGAACTTGATGTTACTCCTATAGTTCAATTCGTCGAAGCCGGAAGTTTACCGGTCAGTGAAGGTAAAGCAAAAAGAGTAATAGATTTAAGAGCAAAAAAATAAAAAAGGAGACAAAAATGGCATATCACATATCAGTATTCTTAGAAAACAATCCGGGCAAATTGGAAAAAATAACAACAATTTTATCCGAAAACAACATTAACTTAAGAGCGATGTCTCTTGCAAGTTCGGGCGATTTCGGTGTAATGAAATTGTTGGTTGATGATCCGGATAAAGCTTTTGATGTTTTAAAAGAAAACAAAATAGCCGTAACAAAAAGACAAATTATAGGTGTTGTCGTAGATAATGTTCCGGGAAGTTTCAACAAATTATTGTTAACGTTAGCTTCAAACAAAATAAATATCGAAGATTGTTACGGATTTTTATTGAGCAACGGAACAACAGCAGCTATCGTTTTGGAAATAGAAAATTATCCGGATACCGCAAAATTATTGTGCGATAAAGGGTTTGATGTGTTAAGTTCCGAAAAAATTTATAAATATTAATTTTTGACAAATAAAAAAAACAGCCGTCGGATTTTTGTTCCGACGGTTATTTTTTTTATAAGAATTAAACTGTATTAACAAAACATTGAAATATATTCTTCATAATCATCGTCATCTATGTCATCACTGTCGTAGTAATTGTTATATCCGAAATAATATTCAATACCTGCCGAAGCATAATTATCACCGTTCTGTTTATTTATATTCGGTTCATGCATAAAGAAAAAAGTTGAAGAAGCAACAATAAATAAAAATCCGGCAGCCATAACTATTTTTTTCTTAAATGAATTAAAGAAAGAACCGAACATTACAACATTATCATCTTTTTTAACATTTTCACTTTTTATTTTGTTCATAACCGAAGCTGTAAAATCGGAACTCAATTCTTTCTTAGGAGCTTTGGATAAAATTGTTTTTATATTTTTAAGCATAATGTAGTCTTGTTTACATTTGTCACATTCTTCAAAATGTTTCAACAATTCGGAAACAGATTGAGCGGATAATTTATTATCTATGTATTGAGAAATTAATTCTTGCGCTTTATTGCAGTTCATTTTAAATTACCCCCTTCCGTTAAAATTTCTTTCAATCTGTTTCTTGCTCTGAAAATCCAAATTTTTACATTTTCTACCGATGCATCCATCATTTTTGCTATCTCTTCGTAAGAATAATCTTCTATATCTCTTAAAGTTAAGACCATTTTATAATTATCTTTCAGTTTTCCAAGAGCTTCTTGTACCATTTTCTGTGTCTCTTTTTGCATCAACTCTCTTTCCGTATTATCATTAGACTTCAAAAAATCAATTAAGTTACTCTTTTCTTCATCTTCGCTGTTATTTATATCTAAAGGAACAACATTATGCTTCTTTTTCTTAGATATCGTTATCGTTTCGTTTATAACTATTCTGTACATCCAAGTAGAGAATTCAGACTCGAATTTGAATTTCGGTAAAGCTTTGAAAATCTTAATAAAAACATTCTGAGCTATATCTTCACAGTCGCTTGTTTGCCCGCAAAACGAATAAATTATGCTAAAGACCTTGTTTTTATACTTGTCTATTATAATACTGAAAAGATCTTCTTGACCTTGAATAATTTTTTCAATCAGCTCTCTGTCTTCCATAAACTATAAATTAGACTCCTTAGTATTAAAAAAAGTTACACCTATTTTTTTGTTACGGTTTTAGTACTCTTTTTAACAGTGTTTGTTGCCGGTTTTTGTGCCGGTTTTGTTGTTTTGTTTGCAGAAGTTCCGGCAGGCTTTTTTACGGCACCGTTATTTGCCGGTTTATTAACATTATTTGCTCTTGTTTGCATTGAAGCATTTGGATCTTTATACTTTAACAATTCTTTTATTTTTTCATCCGAAGTTTTTGTATAAGAATATTGATCTTTTTTAGATTTTAAGCCACCTTTAGTATACTTACAAGCGGCATTCCATAATAACCACGTTTTTACACCGCAATCATAACAGGCTTGAATTTGAGCCCTTACCTCTGCAGGACCATAAGGAACACCTTTCATGGAAAAGTCTTGTAACCATGGTCTCAATTTTTCAACAGGAATTCTCTTTTTTGCACCCTGCAAAGCAATATAAACTGTTCTGTAAGGTTCTTTGTTCGGATTAGGTATCCCATATTCTCCGTTATTATAATGAGAAGGATATATCATAGGGCTTACATAATCAACCTGTTCCGTCATTTCCACGATTTTTTGTCCTATTCCCATATCCGTTTTTTCCGTAGTTGTAAGACCGAATACATCTATAGATACTTTTACGCCTTTCGGAGCCAATCTTTCTTTTGCTTGTTTTAAAAAGTCTACTATTTTTGCGGATGCTGTCGTAGAAGAGTGCTCAACTCCGTATCTGCAATTTTTCGTATTTCCGTCTGAAGGGAATCTTATATAATCAAACTGTATTTCATCAAATCCCATATCTGCCGTTTTTTCCGCAAGTTCAAGAATATAATCTACGGCTCCCTGTTTATAAGGATTCAACCAAGTAAGCTGTTTTCTGTCCTGCCAAAGAGAACCGTCGGGATTTTTTACTGCAAGTTCAGGTCTTTTTCTCGGCATAACATTATCTCTGAAAACTACAATTCTTGCTATTGCATACATTCCTTTTTCTTTAACTGCTTTCAAATATGGCAATACACTGGGAACACTCTTGGAATAAGTCACCCCTCCCGCAACATCTTTAACAGAAATATCACCGTCTATTTCTTTTATATCAATAACAACGGCATTCATTTCAGTATTATCCAACAAATCGTTTGTTCTTGTTTTATGAAATTGAGAAGCAGCAGCATATATGGTTAAATGCATACCTTTTGCCTGATCTGCGGAAATCTGTTCAACCTGAGGTTTTTCTTCTTCTTGCTTTTCTTCCTGTTGATTTTCCGATACTTGTACCTGTTCCTGCCTATCTTGTTTATTAACACTTCCACCCTGTTCTACAAGTATTTCTACTGATTCTATCTCTTGTTCTTGTGCGAAACAGCTTGTTGATATAAAACAAATTGATACCAAAATTGAAAGTAAAAATATTTTTTTCATTTCCTAGTTTCCTCTATATTAAGTTTTTTATAATATTTTCAGCTTGTTGCCTTGCCCATAAATCCGCTTTTACATATTTTGATAAATCTTTTGTCTTTATAACTTTATGCTCGTTTATTACTTTTTCAACAACAACGGGAATCATATCGAATCTGATTTTTCCGTCAAGAAAATATTTTACCGCTATTTCATTCGCGGCACTCATTACGGCAGTCATCGTACCGCCGATTTTCGCGCATTTATATGCTATATTTAAACATTTAAATTTTTTAAAATCAGGCTTAAAAAATTCCAACTTTGCAACTTCGGTTAAATCCAATCTTTTTATATAACAATTTGTTCTGTTTGGATAAGATAAGGCGTACTGTATCGGCAAAGTCATATCCGGATTTGATAATTGTGCCATAACACACCCGTCATTAAATTCCACCATGGAATGAATTACCGACTGAGGATGAATAATAATATCAATTTTATCTATGGGAATATCAAATAAAACGGATGCTTCTATTGCTTCCAAACCTTTATTCATTAGTGTAGCGGAATCTACGGTTATTTTCTTACCCATTTTCCATGTAGGATGAGCAAGTGCATCTTCTACCGTAATATCCGCGAAATTTTTATTTGATTTATAAAAAGGACCGCCGGACGCTGTAAGAAGAATTCTTTTTATTGATTTTTTGTTTTCTTTACCTATACATTGAAATATAGCGGAATGTTCACTGTCTACCGGAAGGACTGCAACTCCTTTGTCTTTTGCTTTTTTCATTATCAGGTTTCCGGCCATAACCAAAGCTTCTTTGTTTGCTATTGCAACATCTTTACCGCTTTCTATGGCGGCAAGTAACGGTTCAAGACCTATCGAGCCAACCACCGACGATAAAACCATATCAGCGGATTTTATTGTAGCAACTTTATTTAAGCCCTCTTTACCGCAATAAACTTTTGTTTTAAGTTTCTTATCGTTACACCATTTTTGTAATTTATCGGCATTTTCCTTATCGAACACAGACACAACCGAAGGTTTAAATTTAATTATTTGCTTTTTTAAAAGTTCAGTATTTGAATGAACGGATAATCCGCAAACTTTAAATTCATTTTTTGTTTTTGAAATAAGCTCTAAAGCTTGTGTACCTATAGAACCCGACGACCCCAATATTGAAATATTTTTCATGTTGTCCCTTCAAAAATAAATTTTGTTTATTATACCATTTTATGATTTTATTGTATATTGTTATTTATCTTTATTTTATGGGTATCGGTATAGTTTTTAAATACGTTTATTGAAATAAACAATAATACCGCTATGGTTATCATTAAATATCGGCTGAAAACAACAAAACCGAAAATATTTAAAAGGGTATTTGTAAGAACTATTAAAGTAACAATGGCAAAACTTTTATTTACATATTTCCCGTATCCGTTGGCAAGGATTGTATTATGAATTTTTATTCCCATAGGAAATCCTATCATACCGCCTGCTGCGATTATTAAAGACATTATTATTATCGTCCAATCAGGCTTACCGTCGGCAAAAGTATAATACATACCGCCTGTAAAAGTTGTAACAAGTAAAAGTATTCTTATTGATTTCGCAGTTATCATTTCGGGAACTTTAAAAATATTGGCAAGTGTAGGTCTGAAAAATATTGCACCGCCGACCCCCATAATGGAACTGCACACTCCAACAACCATACCTATAAAAAAAGCTATTAGTGATTGTGTGTTTGAGATTTTCGGAACATCAGTTTCATATTCCGTAGTTTTACCGAAGAGAACAAGAGAACCCAATGTAACCATAAATATACAGAATATTACAAGTAATGCAATAGAACCGAACCTTTCATAAAAGAATCTGTTCACTATTTTTCCGCTAAATGCAAGTAAAAAAGCACCTACTCCCAACGGAATAACTAATTTTACGGCAACGGATTCTTTGTGCCAGTCTAAACTTTTTATATCATGAACGGTAGTCATAAGAATGGAAGGAACCATTTGTAATAAGCCTACCCCCACAGCTTCGTTCGGAGTAAAACCGAAAATCAACATGGTAGGAACGATAAGCCAACCGCACCCCACTCCCCAGTAGCCGCCTGAAAACATTCCTATAAAACCGATTAAAGGCATTAAAAAATAAATATACATAACGGTTGATATTTTACATCTTTATCGACAAAAAAAACAAGGTCAAAGACTTGTTTATGTTTAGTGGTTTGCAGTTGATTTCTAATTTCTGATTTCTAATTGCTGTTTAAAGTTTGGTTTTATTTTGATGTTATCTATAAAAGAGGTTCCGTAACAAACATCGAAAACTTCTTCTTTAAGTTTTGATGTTATTTTGTTTATAACGGACACATCCTGAGGTAATGAAATGTTTTTATTTTCTTTATCGGAAATATACAAAGTAAATACGGATAAGGGATATTTTTGTTTTAATTCGTTTATTTTTGTTATACAAGTGTTTATATTATTTTTACACTTTATAAATATTTTAGGTTTCGGATGATGACTCAAATATTCGTTTATATCTTTAGACCAATAATATTTATTCGCAAATTCACTTAATTTATTCAACTCTTTTTCAACTATCAAAGCTTTTTCTTCCAAATTATCATCTTTTCCTATCACTATAGGGTTACCGTAAACGGCAACCGTCTTTGAAAAAGGTAAAGGAACCTTAAATTTATCCCATGCTTTCTTAAATGTTAAAGAATTTTTTGCTATTGCGGATATCGGTATTAATCTTATACCTATTTTTTGAGATACCAAAAGAAG
>CACWKJ010000028.1 GCA_902761395.1 uncultured Elusimicrobium sp.
ATAGAATATAAAAGTTAAATTTAAATTTATTTGTATTTATCAAATAAAAGAATAATAATGAGACAAACAAAAAAATAGCAACTTGAATAGGATAAATAAAGGAAAATTTTGAAAGTATGGATATAACCATCACAGCAGATAATGCAAAAGATATGATTATAGGATTACTTTTTTCTGTATGCAACATATATAAACACTACCCTAAATTTTGTATATTAGTAAAAACATATTTTACTAAAAAATTTTCTTCCAACATCATTAAATAATTTACAACTATATTCGGAGAAGGTAAAAACAAAACAACATAAGAGCCTAATGCTAAATATGGCCCGAAAGCAATTTCTTGCTTTTTTACAATTCTTTTAAATAAAATTAAAAATATTCCGACTATACTGCCTAATAAAGAGGCAATAAAAATAGCAAATAAAACTTTTTCCCATCCGACAAATGCACCTACTCCGGCCATATCCACCACCCATAGCATCTTTTTTAAAAAGCCATTTGCCAATGACAGCTATTATAAGTAATGAACCTCCTCCTGCCAAAAAGCCTATAAAAGAATTTAATATTCTCTGAAGGATGGTATCTCCAAGCATAAAGTTAAAAAAACTTGTAACAATACCAACTATCATCAACATAAAAGAAAATTCATTGGGAATAATTTGAAATTCGAAATCTATTGCTGTTATAACAAGTAACGAAAACATTAACAAACAAAAAGGAAACAGCATATACGAAAAACCAAACAAGAAAAACATCGATAAAAACAACAATCCGCAAATCAACTCTATTGAAGGATATATAAAAGATATTTTCGAACCGCAATTACGACATTTACCTCTAAGAATTATATAACTCAATACAGGAATATTGTCGTACCATTTAATAAAGTTATTACAATTTGTGCAATGGGATGAAGGTTTTACTACAGATATATTTCTCGGCATTCTATATATGCATACATTTGCAAAACTACCCAAAATTAAACCAAACAAAAAGATAAGAAAACCTTCCATAAACTTTCCTTAATATGTATTCCAAATTACACCTTTAGAATCTTTTTGATTACAATCTATCCAAATTTCACCGGCCTGTCTGTCTTGACTATCTTCAACTTGATATGCCCATTTACCAGAATCCCCTGTAGGTTTAGTTGTTATTTCTGTAGTGGGATTATGATATGGCGGGCAATAAAGTTCCGGAATATATTTAATATATTTACCATCATCACTAAGTATTTCTTCAACAATATTTTCACTTGGGAAATGACCTTCATTTTCTCCATAGTAAACAGCTATCGCATTTCTTAATGCCGTAAGATTTGCTCTGCTTGCGGCCTCGTTTGATTTACGAATTATATCTAAAAACTTAGGATAAACAACTAAAGTAACCAATAAAATAATCAATATTGCAATAATTATTTCAATAAAATTAATTTTGCTTTTACCGGGCATCACTTTTTCTCCTTGTCAATTACCTCATCGTTCTTTGTAACAAGCCTATCAGTTCTTCTTTTTTAGATGAATACTCTAATGCAATTTGAGGAGTAATATTACCCTGCATAACATTATCAAATAAAGACTGATTCATTGTCTGCATACCTGATTGTCTGCTTGTTTGTATAACGGAATACAACTGTTCGGTTTTCATTTCTCTTATAATATTTTTTATACTGTCATTCACCATCATTATTTCTGTTGCCAAAACCATTCCTCTTCCGGAAGAATGAGGTAACAATTGTTGAGACATAACAGCTTTCAAAACCAATGACAATTGAGATCTTATTTGTGCCTGTTGATGACCGGGAAAAACATCAACCATTCTGTTTATGGAAGATGCCGCATCCATTGTATGAAGTGTTGCAAAAACCAAATGTCCGGTTTCAGCAAGAGTTATAGCTGCGGATATTGTTTCCAAATCTCTCATTTCTCCTACCAATATAACATCAGGGTCTTGTCTTAAAACATATTTTAAAGCATTTGCAAAAGAATCCGTATCAGTACCAACTTCTCTTTGATTAACGATACAATTCTTGTGTTGATGTATATATTCTATAGGATCTTCTATTGTTACAATATGTCCATACCTTCTTTCGTTAATATAATTTATCATGGATGCTATTGTAGTGGTTTTTCCTGAACCGGTCACTCCTGTAACAAGCACTAACCCCTTCTGCATATTAACAATTTCATAAACGACTTTAGATAAATGTAATTGTTCAAAAGTAAATATTGCTTGAGGAATAAATCTCAGTGCAGCAGAAACAGAATTTCTTTGTCTGAAAACATTGAGTCTTACTCTTCCTTTACCCGGAACAGCAAATGATGCATCTAATTCATTTCTTTCTTCAAATAATTTTATTTGTTTTTCATTTAAAACGGAATATACTAAACTTTTAGTATCTTCAGGAGAAAGAATTTCACTACCCAAAGGTCTCATAATTGTGTCCTTTCTCATCATCGGAGGAACACCCGCAACTATATGCAAGTCGGATGCATTACTGTTTGCGACATTTAAAAGTAAATTCATTAAATTATACATTTAGTTTCCTCTTACTTTTTATTTTTTTATATACATTATTTGGAACAAAATTTTTAAAATTACCACCCAAAGATGCAATCTCTCTAACCATACTTGAAGACAAAAATGTATATTCTTGATCAGGCATCAAAAATATAGTTTCAACATCATGCTTTAATTTTCTATTCATTAATGCCATTTGAAACTCATATTCAAAATCAGATAAAGCTCTTAATCCTCTTACAATACAAAAGCTATCTATTTCGTTAAGATAATCAACCAATAATCCCGAAAAAGATGTTACTTTTACATTTTTTATGGAACGAACAGCTTCTTTCATCATAGATAATCTTTCATCTAAAGTGAACATATGATTTTTGTTGTAGTTGTGTGTTATGGCAACCACCACTTCCGGAAAAATTTTTGCAGCTCTGCCAATGATATCTATATGTCCGTTGGTAGGAGGGTCAAAACTTCCAGGGTAAACTGCTATTATTTTTTTATTTTTCATATACAATATTTTATATTATTACAATGTTTTTATCAATTTTTTAATCTTGAACTTTTCTTTCGGATATTCCGCCGGCATTACCAAAACCTTTTACCGTTCTTTTAACTATATCTCTTGATAATTTTTCCCATATATATTCTCTGGCTTCTTCTTCCGTCATACCGCCAAAACCGCCTTTCACACTATCTGCATATATTTGTATTCCTTCCATATTCGGTTCAATCCACAATGTAACATTTTCATGTTTGTCAATAAAAAAAGCATTAATAATAACCCATAATTTATATTGTTCGGCAACCATATTTGCATCGTAAGTTAAAGGTTGCAACACATATCTTTTTATCTCACAAACAACAACACCGTCAGCTTCTTCTTCGGAAGTTACTATCGAAAGTCTACCATCTCTCATAAATTCATCTATTATTGCTTTTGTAAATTTATCTTCCAATCCATACTGATTTGTATTATTTACAACAGGTCTTACATAAACATTCTTCACATAAGAAGGTAATAACTGCGGAGCCGGATCATATGGTGATGCACAAGCACATAACAGTGCAAACAACGAAACGATAAACAAATATACTTTTTTCATAAAACCCCTCAAAAAAATCGCTTTGCGATTTTTATTTCACAACAACATTTATAATTTTATTTTTTACATATATAAACTTTACAATATTTTTGCCTTCAAATATTACTTTTAATTTTTCGTCATTTAATACGATATTTTTTACAGTTTGTTCATCTGCAGTAACATCAATACTTACTTTACCTTTCAACTTTCCGTTAACCTGAACAGGAATTTCTATTGTATCTTGTTTAATATATTTTTCGTCATATTTCGGCCATTGTGCAACGGACACACAATCTTTATGACCTAAAAGACTCCAAATTTCTTCACACAAATGCGGTGTGAACGGTGAAAGCAACAATACTATTGTTTCATAAACTTGTTTTGATAATCCGTTGTCATTTGAATGATGTTTATATGTATACATTGCATTAACAAGTTCCATTACGGCAGATATTGCGGTATTGAACTGATGTTTTACTGATATATCTTCACCGACTTTTTTAATGCAAACATGCATTGCTCTCAACAAATCTTGTTTGGCTTTATCCGTTGCAGGAACTTGAGATTTTGTATTTACAAGTTCTTGCAATCTCCAAACTCTGTTAATAAATCTCCAACATCCTTCAACTCCGTCACTGGACCAATCGAGTTGTTTTTCCGGAGGAGCTGCAAAAAGTATAAATAATCTTGCTGTATCTGCTCCGTATTTAGAAACTATTTCATCCGGACTTACGATATTTCCTTTAGATTTAGACATTGCACTTCCGCCCAGTGTAACCATACCTTGTGTTAAAAGATTCATGAACGGTTCATCACTTTTTATGAGGCCCATATCTCTTAAAACTTTGTGCCAAAATCTCGAATATATTAAATGCATACAAGCATGTTCTATACCGCCGACATATTGGTCAACGGGCATCCAATAATTTGCCTCTTCTTTATCGAAACAGGCTTTATCGTTATGAGCATCAGTATATCTTATAAAATACCAAGACGAATCAACGAATGTATCCATTGTATCTGTTTCTCTTTTTGCAGGGCCGCCGCATTTAGGACAAGTGGTATTAACAAATTTTTCATCCGATTGTAACGGAGATTTTCCGTCATTTGTAAATTTCACATCTGTAGGAAGAATAACAGGCAAATCTTTTTCATCTACGGGAACTATACCGCATTTATCACAATGAACCATAGGTATAGGAGTTCCCCAACATCTTTGTCTTGATATCAACCATTCTCTTAATTTATAGTTAGTTGTTCTTTTTCCCCAACCTTGTTCTTCCACCCATAAAGGCATTTTTACTCTTGCATCTTGTGAAGAAATTCCGTTGAACTGTCCGGAATTTACCATTGTACCCTCACCTTCATAAGCGGATTTTGTTATATCTTCATCTTTACTTGTTATCACGGGAATTATCTCTACACCGTATTTTTTTGCAAATTCCCAATCTCTTTGATCGTGTGCGGGAACAGCCATAATCGCACCGGTTCCGTAACCCATCAAAACATAGTCTGCAACGAATAAAGGAACATTTTTTCCTGTCGCGGGATTAATAATAGAAACTCCGTCGAGTTTTACACCTGTTTTTTCTTTTGATGACGATCTTTCTATATTTGATTTTAATGAACTTGCATTTATATATTTTTCTACTTCGTCCCAATTCTTAATTTGAGATTTGAATTCTTTTAACATAGGATGTTCCGGTGAAACAACCATAAATGTTACACCGAAAATTGTGTCCGGTCTTGTTGTGAAAATTTCCAATTTTTTATCGGAACCCGCTATATCAAATTTCATTTGTGCACCGTGAGATTTTCCTATCCAGTTTTTCTGCATAGACAAAACCTGTTCAGGCCAACCCGATAATAATTTGTGACCCTCCAACAATTCATCTGCATATTGAGTAATTTTTATAAACCATTGTTCCAACTCTTTTTGTTCTACGTTACTGTGACATCTCCAACATTGTCCTTCACTTACCTGCTCGTTTGCCAAAACTGTTTTACAAGACGGGCACCAATTAACATTTGATTTTTTTCTGAATACAAGACCTTTCTTGTACATCTCCAAAAATATCCATTGGTTCCATCTGTAATATTCAACATCACAAGTTGCAAGTTCTCTGTCCCAATCGTAAGATATACCGAGCATTTTTAACTGTTCTCTCATTCTTGCAATATTTTGTTTTGTCCATTTTTCAGGAGGTATATTATGTTTTATTGCTGCATTTTCCGCAGGAAGACCGAATGCATCCCAACCCATAGGGTGGATAACATTTTTACCTATCATTCTGTTATATCTGGCAAAAACATCACCTATACTGTAATTTCTAACATGTCCCATATGCAAATTTCCGGAAGGATACGGTAACATTACCAAAATATAATATTTTTCTTTCGACAAATCTTTTTGAGCTTTAAAAACTTTTTTATCTGCCCAAATTTTTTGCCATTTCTTTTCAACTTCACTAACATTGTACTCTTGCATTTGTTTTGTCCTCTATATATTTGTTATTTTTTTAATAATACAAAATGTTCCAAATTGCCTTTAGGTCCTTTTACACCGGAATCCTGTTCCTTCAGTATTTCAAGTCCCAAACTCTCGGCACAATTTTTTATTTTATCTATCGCCTTTTGTCTTAAATTTTCATCTCGAACCACACCTTTTTTTGCTTCACCGGGTTCAAGTTCAAATTGCGGTTTTATCATAGCGATGATAAGTCCGTCTTTTTTTATTATTTCACCGGCCAAAGGCAATATCTTGTCCAATGAAATAAAAGAAACATCTATCGTTATTATATCTATATCATCTTTCAACAAGTTTTTGTCAAAATATCTAAAATTAACGTTTTCAATATTTACTACCCGCGGATCGTTTCTCAACTTGTAATGAAGTTGAGCCGTTCCCACATCTACGGCATAAACTTTTTTTGCACCATGCTGCAACATACAATCGGTAAAACCGCCGGTAGATGCACCTATATCAATACAAATTTTATCGGTAAAATCTATTTCAAATAAATTTAAAACAGACTCCAACTTAAGCCCGCCTCTGGACACATAAGGATTTTGTTTTTCTATTTCTATTAAATCTTCGTCATTAACTTGTGTCCCCGCTTTTGTTACTTTTTGTCCGTTAACCAAAACGGTTCCTGCCATAACAAGTGCCTGCGCCTTTGAACGGGTTTCAGCTAAACCTTTTTCAAAAATCAAAACATCCAATCTTTTTTTCATAAAAACGTTTTTATTCCGACAATTATAAACTGTAAATTGCCTTCTCTATATTTTCTACGGAAAAGCCGTATTTTTCTCTTATTAAACTTTGTTTTCCGTGTTCTATAAATTTATCCGGTAAACCTATGGAATAAATTTTTGCACCGGTTCCGGACAACACGGATTTTACGGTTTCTCCCATACCGCCTATCAAAGAACCTTCTTCGACGGTCACAATTTTATTCGTATATTTTAAAACATCCTTTATTGCCTGTTCGTCAAACGGTTTTAAAAATCTCATATTCAATACGGATACCGACATACCTTTACTTTCAAGATCTTTTGCAGCATCCAAACAAACCTGTAAAACATTACCCAAACAAACTATACAAGCATCTTTACCTTCTTTTTCCAATTTGGCTTTACCTACTTCCAACACGTCGAAATCTCTATGGAAAGATGCGATTCTTGTTCCGCTGCCTCTAGGATATCTTATTACAGAAGGATTCTTTAACGTTAATGCGGTGTTAAGCATATCCTGCAATTCTGTTTCATTTGCAGGAGCCATAATTGTTAAATTCGGTATATATTTTAAATAAGCTAAATCGAATACTCCGTGATGTGTTGCTCCGTCTTCGCCGACAAGTCCCGCTCTATCGAGCATCATAATAACGGGAAGATTTTGCAATGCAACATCGTGTATGATACTATCCAACGATCTTTGCATAAATGTAGAATATATCGCAACGACAGGTTTTAAACCGCCTGCGGCAAGTGCGGATGCAAAAGTTACGGCATGAGCTTCGTCTATACCCACATCAAAAAATCTGTCGGGATATTTTTTTGAAAACTCTTTTAATCCCGTTCCGTCGGGCATAGCTGCGGTTATTGCAACTATTTTATCGTCACTTTGTGCAAGTTTTACTATAGCTTTTGAAAAAACTTCGGTATATGTAACTTTTTTTAAAGAAAGAGTTTTGCCTGTTTCCTTATCGAAAGGCCCTATACCGTGGAACTTTGTAGGATCTTGTTCCGCAGGTTTATATCCTTTACCTTTTTTTGTTACTATGTGTAAAAGAACCGGACCTTTGAAATCTTTAACCTTTGTTAACATTTCAATTAATTGATTTATGTTATGACCGTCTATAGGTCCGACATAAGTAAATCCCATTTCTTCAAACATAAGCCCGGGAAAAAGAATAGTTTTAAATCTTTTAACCAACTTTTTTATTGAATTAAAACTTAAAAATTTTAATTTAGAAACTATTTTTAAAACACTTTCTTCGATTCTCTTAACACCTGCGGCAGTTAAAATTTTTGCAAAATATCCGGCTAAAACACCCACCTTCTGAGAAATGAACATTTGGTTATCATTCAAAATAACAAGCATATCTTTCCCGAGTGTTCCCGCATTTTGTAATCCTTCAAAAGCAAGACCGCCCGTCATAGAGCCATCACCTATTATCGATACGACTTTATAATTTTCTTTTTGTATATCTCTTGCAACGGCAAAGCCCAACCCGGCGGAAATGGAAGTCGAGGCATGTCCCGCGCCGAACGAATCGTACTTCGACTCGGAAATTTTAGGAAAACCGCTGATACCTTGATATTGTCTTAATGTCTTAAAACTTTCTCTTCTGTCGGTAAGAATTTTATGTGCATATGCCTGGTGACCGACATCCCAAATAAATTTATCTTTTTCAACGTCAAAAACATAATGAAGTGCTATTGTTAATTCAACAACCCCTAAACTCGATGCAATATGACCGCCTGTTTTTGATACGGTTTCTATTATCTCTTGCCTTACCTCTTTTGCAAGGTCAGGTAAAAGATCTTTTTTTACTATCTTTATTGCATTAGGCGATGATATGTTATCCAATATAGACATTTACACTAATTTCCTAAAACTTTCTGTTTATCATATAGTCTGCTAAACTGTCAAAAATTTCTTTATTAATTTTAAATTTTGAAATTGCTCTTTTTGCTTCATCGATTAATTTTATTGCATTTTTCTCAGATTGTTCTTTTCCGTACAATCTTAAATATGTTAACTTATCGTTATCGGCATCACTACCGTTTTTACCTAACAATTTTTTATCTGCATAAACATCTAAAATGTCATCTGCTATTTGAAAAGCTATTCCTATGTTATGACCATACTTTTCAAGAGCTTTCAAATCTTTATCTTTTGCTCCGGCAAGTATTGCACCCATCAACAAACTTGCTTTTATTAAATCGGACGTTTTGTGTATGTGGATATACTCCAATTTCTTTTTACAAAAAGAAACATTTTGTTTGTTCCATTTTCCCGCTTCAATCGTATCTTCAGCTTGACCGCCGATCATTCCCTGATATCCGGAATAATCGGAAAACATTTTTATAGCTTTTACGATTCTGTCTGCGGGAACATTTGATTTTGCTATCAAATTAAAAGTTTCCGTAAGCAAAGCATCACCTGCAAGTATTGCGGCAGCTTCACCGAACTTTTTATGACTTGTAGGTTTTCCTCTTCTTAAATCATCGTTATCCATTGCCGGCAAATCATCGTGAATTAAAGAATATGTATGTAAAAATTCAACCGCACAAATTGCAGGTTCTATTTTTTTTATATCAAGCTTAAAACTTTCCGCACCGAGCATTACAAATATCGGTCTTAATCTTTTCCCTCCTGCAAGAACCGAATATCTCATTGCTTGAGATATTACGGAATTATCTTTAGGCAAATATTTTTTTAATAATTTATCTACAAATGTTCCTTTTTTCTTTAAATA
>CACWKJ010000029.1 GCA_902761395.1 uncultured Elusimicrobium sp.
AAATTTTAAAAGAAGTGTTCAGTACGGGCTCGGAATATTGTGGATATTGCTTAAATATATACTACATAAATGGAATATTGTAAAATATAAACAATTTGAAATAAGAAAGGAGAAGTAAAATGGCTTACAAAATTACTTTAGTCAGGGGAGATGGAACAGGTCCGGAACTTACGGAAGTTACGGAAGCTGGTGTAGATATTATGGAAAAGGAAGGAACTCCGTTACCGGATAAAACATTGCAATCAATAGCAAAAAATAAAATAGCATTAAAAGGACCTATAACGACACCTATCGGAACAGGTTTCCGTTCTGTAAATGTTGCTATAAGAAAAGAACTTGACCTTTTCACATGTTTAAGACCATGCAAAAGTTATGTAGGTGTAAAATCAAGATTTTCCGATATAGATTTGGTTGTAGTAAGAGAAAATACCGAAGATTTGTATGCAGGTGTGGAATTTGCCGAAAGAACGGATGAAGCAAACAAAATCATAGAACTTTCCAAAGGTAAAATAAGACCTGAATCTTCAATATCAATAAAATCTTTTTCGGAATTCGGTTGTGAAAGAATAGTAAGATTTGCTTTTGATTATGCGGTAAAAAATAACAGAAAAAAAGTTACGGCTGTTGCAAAAGCCAATATAATGAAATGTACCGATGGTATGTTTTACAGAGTAGCAAGAGAAGTTGCAAAAGATTATGAAGGTAAAATCGAATATGAAGAAAGATTGATAGATAACATGTGTATGCAACTTGTTCAAAAACCTGAACTTTATGATGTAATAGTTCTTCCTAATTTGTACGGAGATATTTTGTCCGACTTATGTGCAGGTTTGGTAGGTGGCCTTGGTGTTGCTCCCGGAGCAAATTTAGGTAAAGATTGTGCGGTATTTGAAGCCGTTCACGGTTCTGCACCGAAATATAAAGGGTTAAACAAAGTTAATCCTATGGCACTTATCTTGTCGGGAAAAATGATGCTTGATTATTTGGGCGAATTTGATGCGGCAAAAAGACTTGATAAAGCTGTTGCCGAAGTTGTAGCAGAGAAAAAATTCGTTACTTATGATTTGGGCGGAACAGCAGGCACAAGAGAAATGGGACAAGCCATAATCGATAGAATAAAAAATTCTTAATAATAAAATGCATAAATAAAAGAACAGGGAAATATTTTTTCTCTGTTCTTTTATGTTTTGTATAAAAATTTTAATTTTGTATAATACCAATATTCGTTTTGTTGTTTATGATTGTCGTGAATTGAATTGTAAAATATAAATTGTCTTATTAAGAGGGGAAAAAAATGAAAGTTTTAGTAGTAAATTGCGGTTCATCGTCAGTAAAATATTCGTTGTTCGATATGGAAAAAGAACAAAAAATTGCTTGGGGACTTGTAGAATGTATCGGTCTTGAAGAAGCTTTTTATAAAAGACAAACAATAACGGTTCCGCAGGTAAAAACAGCTTGCAAAGTTGCAAACCATTTCGAAGCGGTTCAAATAATAATAAAAGATTTGTTAGACGAAAAAACAGGCAGTATTAAAGATATAAAAGAAATTGCAGTTGTAGGCCACAGAGTAGTTCACGGCGGTTATAAATTTTCAAAACCTGTATTGGTAAACGAGCAAGTAAAGAAAGATTTGAAAGAATGTTATTCCATAGCTCCGTTACATACTCCTCACCATTATGCAGGTATAGAAGCAGTTGAAAAAATGTTGCCCGGAATACCTTCCGTATTGGTATTTGATACGGCATTTCATCAAACAATGCCGGATTATGCATACAGATATGCAATACCGAGTGAATACTATGAACAAGATCATGTAAGAAGATATGGTATGCACGGAACATCACACAAATATGTAACACAAAAAGCAGCTGCAATGTTAGATATACCGGTAGATAAAGTAAATCTTATTACATGTCACTTAGGTAACGGAAGTTCCATTACAGCAATTAAAAACGGTAAAGTTATAGATACATCAATGGGCTTTACACCTTTAGCAGGTCTTGTAATGGGAACAAGATGCGGAGATATAGATCCTGCAGTTATAGTTCACATATTGGCAAAATATCCGAAAATGACATCCGATGAATTAAACAATCTTTTAAATAAACAAAGCGGTGTTGCTGCTATTTCCGGTATTGCCGGCGGAGATATGAGAGAAGTTGAAGATGCAATGATTGCAGGAAATAAAAAAGCGGAACTTGCATTTAATATGTTATGCTACAGCGGTAAAAAATATTTATGTGCATATTACGGAATATTGAACGGAATCGACGGTATAGTGTTTACAGCCGGAATAGGTGAAAATTCTCCTTTAACAAGAGAAAAAATGTGTGAAGGTTTAGATAATTTAGGTATCAAGATAGATAAAGCATTAAATGAGCCCAGAAGCAGCAAAGAAAGATTTATTTCAGCAGCAGATTCAAAAATAAAAGTTATGGTTATACCGACAAACGAAGAGTTGATGATAGCAAGAGAATCTGTTGAAGTGTTAAACGAAAATAAGTAAAATATAGTAACGACAATTAGTAATAGTAGTTCTGGGGCTATAGCTCAGCTGGGAGAGCGCTTGCATGGCATGCAAGAGGTCAGGGGTTCGATCCCCCTTAGCTCCACTTTATTTTTTTATAACGACTTATAGCGACCTTAATATTTTGGTTGTAATATTGAAACTCAGGAAATTGAGTACACCATTACGGAATTCAAGTACACTTCATTCCTGAGTTTCTTCATTTAAAGTAGTGTCGTTGCGAGCAACGCGAAGCAATCCGGTCGTTGTCATTCTGAACTTGATTCAGAATCTATAAAATATTTGTTCCATAGGTATGTCTAAATTACCAATTACCTTTTCCCGTTGCCTTTTATCTCCTATTTTGGTATCATTTTAAGTTGAAATATTCGAGTATAAGCAGGAGAGACATAGAAAGATGTTAAAGTATGTAAAAAACGAATTATTTGTTGAAAAAGTTTCTGTATCAAAATTGGCAAAAAAATACAGTACACCGCTTCTCAGGAAAAATTAGAATCTAATTTCAATGCATATAAAACAGGTTTTAAAGGTATTGATAGTATAATTTGTTATGCAATGAAAGCAAATTCCAATTCTGCTATATTAAAATTGTTGGCGAAACTTGGTGCCGGAGCAGATATCGTTTCAGGCGGGGAACTTTACAGAGCATTAAAAGCAGGAATAAAGCCTCAAAAAATCGTTTATTCCGGTGTAGGTAAGACTTCACGGGAAATAGAGTTTGCATTAAAAAGTAATATTTTAATGTTTAATGTTGAATCTTTTGAAGAGTTAGAGCAAATAAACAAAATAGCAGGAAAAATTAAAAAGAAAGCAAGAATTTCGTTTAGAGTTAATCCAAATGTTGATGCACATACTCATAAATATATCACAACGGGGAAAGAAGGTAATAAATTCGGTATAAGATATGAAGATGCTTTTGATATTTATATAAAAGCATCAAAAATGAAAAATGTAGAAATTGTCGGAGTAGACAGTCATATAGGTTCACAAATTTTAGATGTTTCCGCTTTTAAATTGGCAGCAGAAAAGATGTCGAAATTAATAGATAAGTTGGAAGCAAACGGAATAAAAATAAAATATATTGATATCGGCGGCGGACTCGGAATAAAATATACGGCCGCAGACAAACCGCAAAAACCTGTAGATTTAAGAAAAACCATAATGCCTGTATATTCGAAGTATAAAGGTAAAACAATAATTGTTGAACCCGGAAGAGCAATTGTGGGTGATACGGGAATATTGGTAGGTGAAGTTTTGTACAGAAAAACTTCAGGTACAAAAAATTTCATTATCACAAATTTGGCTATGAACGATTTGATAAGACCTGCATTATATGAATCTTATCACAATGTCATACCTGTAAAAAAATCTTCGACAAAGCAACAGATTGCAGATGTTGTAGGACCTGTATGTGAATCCGGAGATTTTATAGCAAAAGACAGAAAACTTCCGGTATTTGAACAGGGAGATTTTATTGCCGTTGAATGTGCGGGAGCTTACGGCAGAGCAATGGCATTTCAATATAATTCAAGACCCAGAGGTGCGGAAGTTTTAGTTAAAGGTTCAAAGGTGAAAGTAATAAGAAAAGCAGAAACGATAGAAGATTTGATGTCTAAAGAAGTAAAGTAAAAATTTTTTTGTCATCCCGTACTTGATACGGAATTTCGTAGTTGTCATTAATCATAAGTTGTAAATTATAAATTAAATGGTAGCAAAGGGGTTTTTATGTTTTCAGGTAGTTTTACAGCAATAGTAACACCGTTAAAAAACAATAAGGTTGATTTTGATGCGTACAAAAAAATAATTGATATGCAGATAGAAGCAGGAATTACAGGTATAGTTCCTTGCGGTTCTACCGGCGAATCTGCAACATTGTCGCATGCAGAACACGACGAAGTTATACAAAAAGCAGTAGAATTCTCTAAAGGGAAATTAAAAGTGATTGCCGGAACAGGTTCAAACTCTACAGCAGAAGCTATAAGATTGTCAAAACATGCACAGGAAGTAGGTTGTGACGGAGTGTTGCTTGTTGCTCCTTATTATAACAAACCTACACAAAAAGGTTTGTATCTTCACTACAAAGAAGTTGCAAATGCGATAAATATTCCTGTTGTATTGTATAACATTCAAGGAAGATCTGCAGTAAATATAGAACCTAAAACAATAGCGCAACTTGCAAAAGATTGTAAGAATATTGTTGCAGTAAAAGAAGCATCAGGTTCACTCGATCAAATGTCACAAATAAGATTACTTGCTCATGAAATGGATTTAATTTCAGGTGATGATGCTTTAACAGTACCTATAATGGCTATCGGTGGAACAGGCGTTATTTCAGTATTATCTAATATCTGTCCTAAAGTTGTTGCAGATTTAGTTAATGCAATGTTAAAAAAAGATTTGGATAAAGCAAATGAAATTGCTTTTAAGTGGTTACCGTTGGTAAAAGCAATGTTTATAGAAACAAATCCTATTCCCGTAAAAGCAGCAATGGCTATGATGGGTATATGTTCCGACGAAATGAGACTTCCCATGTGCTCATTGTCAGACGAACATAAAGAAAGTTTAAGAAAAACATTGAAAAATTTTAATTTGATATAGCAGCGATGATTATATGAAAAATTACAAAGCACTTTTTGTAAAAGATAAACATATAATATGTGTGCTTGTATATATTTTTTATGTAATTTTTACATTCGTTTTAGGCTTATATCATGAACCTTGGGCAGATGAAGCACAGAGTTGGTTAATAGCAAGAGATTGTAGTTTCTATGATATAATTTTTAAAAGGTGTTCCTATGAAGGAACACCTTTTTTATGGTTTTATATATTAAAAATATTTATTCAAATAGGGTGGAGCTATGAATATTTATTTGTAATATCATGGTTTTTTTCCTGTATAGGAATATATCTTTTTTTGTTTAAATCAAAATTTCCGACAATAATAAAGGCATTATTTCCTTTTAGTTATTATATTTTTTATCAATATAATGTTGTTTCAAGAAGTTATTCGTTAATTTTTCCTATATTATGTTTAATTGCAATATTTTACAAGCATCGTTTTGAAAGAAAATTCCTATACTGTTTTTTATTGGCTATTCTTGCAAGTATTTGTGCTTATTCTTACGTTGTTTCTTTTATGTTAATATTATTTTTATTTAATGATTATATGCTTATTGGAAACAGATATAAAAAAATGTTTCTTTATATAAAACAAATTTGTACTTCAAAAAGCAATCGATATCTGTGTCCTAAAGTAAAAAATTTTATTATAGAGAGCATTCCGTTAGCAATTTTATGTGTTTATATGCTTTTTTTATTCCTTATATGTAGCAGAAATCCCGATTGTTCCTATGCTACTTACAATAGATCTGTCTTTTCTTCTACTTTTTATATTTACTTAATTGAATCTTTTATCGAAATATTTCTTGATACGAATAAATTCCTTTCTTTACTTCCATTTTCTTTGTTTGTATCTGTTTGTTTTTTTTATGTTTCAATAAAAACATTTTGTAAGAACAAAAAACAGATTTTTTATTTTATTATTTTGAATTTATCATTATTATGTATAGTAACGCATATTATAAATTATATTTGGCATATTGGAATACTTTTCCTTGTTTTTATATTCTGTTGTTGGATTCTACAAATTGAAAATAATATTACGATAAAACCAAAAATAAATAAAATCTTTTATGCCTTTTGGGTGTTTGTCCTATCAGTCAATGTTATTTTTAGTGTAATAACTTCCTATTATGAAATTCTTTATAATTATGATATGGCAAGGGAAATAGCAATTTTTCTAAAACAAAATAAGTTAGAAAATAAAAATATAATAGGTGTAGGATGTCGGTTAGCTGCAATACAACCGTATTTTGAAAAAAATATTTTTAAAAATTCAAAAGAAACATATTATTCTTGGAGTAAAAAAGGAATAGAAGATGAAGAAGAGAGATTTAAAGAACTTATAAATAATACTTCTGTTGCAATTGTAGAAAGCTCAAGTTTTAACTTTATCAAAGATTATGTTAATAAATTTGATAACAATTTTATTATTGAATCTTGTATGTTTGCAAAGATAAATAAACTTCCGTATGCTTCAAAATATGTAGTTCTTATGAGAGAAATTAGTTAAAAGGGAGAATTGATATTATGAGTACTTATTTGATTACCGGCGGAGCAGGCTTTTTTGGATCAATATTGAAAGAAGACTTGTTAAAGCAAGATTGTATTTGTGTTTCAATAGACTTAGAGCCGGATACATATAGCCATAAAAATTTTATACCAATTCAAGGAGATATAAGAAATTTAGAATTATTAAATAAACTATTTAGTGAATATAAATTCGATGCTGTATTTCATTGTGCAGCTTTACTTGCGCATGTTAGAAAAGATTTGAAAAATTTATGGACATCAAACGTTGATGGAACTAAAAATATTGCAGAATTTTGTAAAAGATATAAAGTACCCAAGTTAATATTTATTTCTTCGAATTGTTTGTGGGCAAAAAACTTTGATTTACCTGTTAAAGAAGCAGAAGTACCTAATCCTGTTGAAATATATGGTAAATCTAAACTTGAAGCAGAGAAAATATTACTTTCTTATAATGAATTTAAGACAATAATATTTCGTTCTCCAACAATTATGGATGAAGGCAGGCTTGGACTTCTTGGAATTTTGTTCGAATTTATAGACGAAAATAGAAAAATATGGATGGTTGGAGATGGAAATAATAAATATCAATTTATTTATGCGAAAGATTTGTCAACTGCATGTATTAAAGCTTTAAATTATAATAATACCGATGTTTTTAACATTGGTTCGGATAATGTGAAAACTTTTAATGAAGTTTATCGGTATGTTATAGATAAAACGAACTCAAAATCAAGACTTTATCATATGCCAAAATGGTTCATGATATTGGGAATGAAAATTTGTTATACGTTAGGTATCTCTCCATTGGGTCCCTATCAATATAAAATGATTGCCGAGAATTTTGTGTTTGATACAACTCATATAAAAAAAGAGTTAGGTTTTATACCTACAAAAACAAACGAAGAAATGTTATTGGTTGCATATGAATATTTTCGGGATAATAAAGATAAAATTCTCAAAAGAAAAAATGTTTCTGCTCATAAATCTATAGCATCTATGGGAATAATAAAATTGATAAAGTTTTTTTCTTAATATGTAAAAAACTAAAAAGGCATTTGTCGACACAATAATAAATTTTGTAAAATAGTCGCAGATGTATATTAGGTATCAGTGCATAAAACTTTAAATATACATTGTAAATTATAAATTGGAGGTTAATATGTCTAATATAATAGTTTGTGGTGCATGTGGCAGAATGGGTAGCGCAATAATAAATATGGCAAAACAAGATAAAGATTTTAATATAGTTGCAGGAACGGAAATAGATTCTTCCCCTTCGATAGGTAATAAAAATCCTTTAATAGTAAAATCGAGTGATATGGAATCTGTAGTAAATGCAGGAGATATAATAATAGATTTTACAATTGCATCAAACACAATGAGAAACGTGGAAATTGCTCTTAAAAAAAATGCAAAACTTGTTATAGGAACAACAGGATTAACGGACGAAAATAAAGAAGTGTTAAAAAAAGCGGGGGAAAAAATTTCTATCGTTTTTGCTCCCAATATGTCTACAGGAATAAATCTGTTGCTCGATATCGTTGAAAATATTTCAAAAAAAATTCCTAACTATGACGTAGAAATAGTTGAAATTCATCATAATAAGAAAAAAGATTCTCCTTCGGGAACAGCAATAAGACTTGCCGAAGCTGTTGCTGCAGGTCATAACAAAAGTTTGAATGATGTAGGGGTATACGGAAGACATGGTACTCAAACATTAAGAAAACCCGAAGAAATCGGAGTTCATGCGGTAAGATGCGGAGATGTTTGCGGAGATCATACCGTATATTTTGCAAGTGAAGGTGAAGTAATAGAAATATCTCATAAAGCAACATCAAGAGCTTGTCTTGTTGCCGGAGCATTGAGAGCTGCAAAATGGATTAACGATAAATCTGCCGGCCTTTATGATATGAGAGATGTTTTAGGTTTGAAATAATTTTTATAAATGTTAAATAATCTGATAAAATCTTTCTTTTATTCATTTATAATTTCTTTCCTTTTTATTTGTTGGAAAGTTTTATCTTATGAAAAAGTAATAAATTATAGTTTTGTTTATAAATTTTTAGAATATACACAAGTAACATGTTTAGTGTTACTTGTGTTTTTTCTTTTAGTTTTGTTGATTGTATTTATATACATAAACAAAAGTGAAATAATAAATGAATATATATATAAATACAGATGGATTATAGCTGTTATTGCTTTATTCTTTTGTGTAACTTTTAAAATTTCCGGTTCAAGTATCGGAAGTTGGTCATATGTTACACAAGAAAAAACGGAAGATACAGATTTATTAGTAGGAGCAAACCGTTCGGTTCATGCAGATGAATATTGTGTTTATACTCCGCTGACAATCTCTCAATTCTATAACAAGAATCAAAAATATCCGTATTTTAGTGATACTCTCAGAGCAACCAAAACGGATACATTTATTGTTTATGGTCAACCCGTAAAAGATTTGTTGGTATTGTTTAGACCTTTCCATATACCATATTTGTTTTTAGATTTGGAAAGAGGTTTTTCTTTTTATTGGTGTAGTCGTATTATTGTGCTGTTTATGCTTACATTTGAATTTTTTATGTTGTTTACGAGAAAAAATAAATTGTTATCTTTTGTAAGTTCTGTACTTATAACTTTTTCTCCTACAATACAATGGTGGATATCGGTAAACTCTTTGGTGGAAATGATAATTTTCGGTGAATTGTTTGTGTTGGTTTTGAATTTGTATTTGAACTCAAAATATAAATTAAGAATATTGTTTTGTGTTTTGTTGTCGTATACAACTTTTGCATATGCATTAACTTTTTATCCGGCATGGCAAATTCCTTTTGCCTATATGTTTTCTGTTTTTGCAATATATTTAATTGTTGAAAATAAAGATAAATTTTGTATAAAAAAAGACGGAGTTATTTTTGTTTTATATATAATAATGTTGGCTTTGTTTATATATTTGCTTTTGTTAAAATCCGGAAACACAATTCACAATGTTATTTCAACAGTTTATCCGGGTAAAAGAATATCTAACGGCGGTGGCGGATTTCTTGATTTGTTCCATTATCCGTACACTCTTACTCTTACTTTAACCGCAGTTTCTTTTTATATGAATGAAGGAACATGGGGATTGTTTACATCCTTTTTCGATTTTTTCCCGTTGGGAATTATATTCGCCGCAATTGTTTTATTTAAACAAAAAATAAAAAACAAACTTTTGATTTTTACTTTGTTTTTATATGCTTTTTTATTTTTGTACGTATCTTTTGGATTTCCGGAAATTATATCGAAAATAACATTGATGTCACATGTTACACCATTTAGATCTTTTTCCGTACTAAGCTTTATTAATTTGTTTTTGTTGATATATTCTTTGTCTTTGATTAATTTCAAATTTAATTTATTTAAATCTATAATTTATTCATCAATATTGTCTTATATTATGATAACCGGTACTATAATAAGAAATACAAATTATTATTCTCATTATTTGTTAATTATTTTAATTCCGGTGGTCTTTTTTTCTTTTCTGTTTTTGTTTGCAGGGAAAAAGAAAAAGTTTGTTCTTATGGTATTATTAATATCTTTTTTTTGCGGAATGTTGGCAAATCCTGTAAGAGTAGGTCTAAAACCTGTTCTAAATAATAGTTTGTTTACAAATATAAAAGAATTGACTACACAAAGCGATGGTAGTTGGATGGTTGAAAACTTATATTTTCCTGTAAATAATTATCCGATAATGGCAGGTGCACCTACAATAAATTGCACAAATACTTATCCTAATTTGGATTTAATGTATAGTTTAGATCCTGCAAAAAAATATGAAAACATTTATAACAGATACGGAAGTTTTATGTTTGTTGTTACTGAAGAAGAAACAAAATTTGAATTGGTAAATACAGATTTGTTTAATATATATATTAATGTGGACGATATTATAAAATTAAATTCAAGGTTTGTGTTAACAAATAGAAATTTGGAACAGTTTAATAATTCAAAGATATCTTTTATAAAAATAAAAGAAGTTTGTGAATACAAAATTTATGAAATAAAATATCTTTCCTGATTACTAATTGCCGTTTTATCTATATAAATATTAAAACTGCCTTTGGCAATTTTAATAAGCTCCCTTGTGAAATATAACAACAACAATTGTTTTTAACAATATTTTTATGTCGAGATTTAAAGACCAATTATCGACATAAAATATTTCAAGCTCCAATCTTTTTTCATCGTTGAGTAAACTCCTTCCGGACACCTGCCATAGTCCGGTTATGCCGGGTAAAACCTTAAACATTTTTTTATAGCTGTAATTATGATAATTATTCTTTATTTGTTCTAATTCCCATTTAACTATAGGTCTTGGTCCTACAAGAGACATTTCTCCCTTCAATACATTAAAGAGTTGTGGCAATTCATCTATGCTGTATTTTCTTATAAATTTCCCTATTCTTGTTACTCTGGAATCATCTTCCAATTTTAAAAACATTTTGTTTTGTTGTAAACTGTTCTCTGTTAATGCATTAGTTTTTTTATCCGCATTATCAACCATGCTTCTGAATTTATAACAATAAAATTCTTTTTCGTTAAATCCTACTCTCAAATGCTTAAAAAATACAGATCCCTTACTTTCTAATTTTATACAAATTGCAATGATTATAAATACAGGAGACAAAATAATCAATAATATTACAGAAAAAATAATATCTAAAATCCTTTTCAAAAAATAATCAAAATCTCTTACGGGGTTAGATATTAATAATATAACAGGAATACCTAAAGTATCATCCAATACTATTTTATCTTTAGTCATTTGAACTTCGTTCGGCAAAATTTTTATATCAATGTCGTTCGTTTGTGCCCAATCGCATAAAGACAAAAACTCTTCGTCTTTTATCGAATAATTGGTGATAATAATTTCTTTTATGTTTTTTTTGATAGATAGAAATTTTAGTTTTTCCATGTTTTCCGTTTCTATTTGATAAGGATAATAAAAAACTTTGTTTATATAGTAATTATTGAATATCTTTTTATATTTACGAACATTTTTGCCTATTACAAGCAGATTATTTCTTATATTGAGTTTATATACAACATATGCACTTAATCTTTTAAAAATATACCTGAAAATCAATGTCAGAAATATTAAGTTTATTGTCATAAAAGATATTAATAATCGA
>CACWKJ010000030.1 GCA_902761395.1 uncultured Elusimicrobium sp.
ACCCCAAAATATAATAGAAGAAATCTTATCGTTTTCTATAAGTTTTCTTAATATTTTACCTTCACCGACCAAATGTTGTTGACCGACAAATTCTTCCAAATTTCTCGGTCTTAGTCGCCAGGCCAACGGTTGGTTAGTGTTATCTTCAAATAATGTTTCTTCTTCCATACTATTTTTCCGATACAGATTTGCCTGTAATATGTTCACAGTCCATCTCCAAACACATTACATTCTTTGCATATTTTTCTATCATTATATCAATTTCGGAAGTATCTTTTGTAAATTTTAAAGATAAGTTGCGACAAATTTCTATCGCTTTATTAAAATCTTCAACGATTTTTATTTTACCGAACACTATAACACTTTTAAAATACAGAGCCCAATGACCTTCTTTTTTGTATCCTTTATCATAAACACAAAACGAAACTTTACTATGCTTTTTTATTGAATCTATTTTGTGTCCTTCTTTAGCACCATGAAAATATATTTTGTTTTCCTGTTGATTATAATAAAAGTCTATCGGAATACCGTAAGGATAATCATCATCTCCCAATACGGACAACACCCCTCTGACTTCGGTGTTTAATATTTCAACACATTCTTCTTGTGTTAATTGTTGTTTAAATCGTCTCATCGGTCTGAACATTGTTAACTCAATTTTTTGTATAATGCGGCAACCTCTTGTAATAATGTCGGAATATCAAGTTTTTGCGGACATTTAGATTTACATATTCCGCAACTTACACATTTATCGGCTCTGTTGTCTGCATTAATGCTTTCATAAGCTGAAATAAAATTTTCCCTTTTGTTGTCTGCTTTATATTGGTTATATATATTGAAATTTTTCGGAATATCTATTCCCAGGGGACACCCTTCACATTGCTGACAATATGTACATGTAATTGTGTCTGCCGTGGTATTTGAAAGTTCTTTTTCTGCTGAATTTTTTGTTTCTGCGGAAACTTTTTTGTATACACTCAAAGCAAGTGTACCTATTGCCGCAAACAGACCAAACTTCAAAAATTGTCTTCTGTTCATAAACTCCATCCGAAAATAAGATTTTAGGCTATAATGAAGTAACTAATGAATAAAGTGTACTTGAATCCCGTAAGAGTGTACTCGATTGAGTTAGTTGCAACATTACAGACAAAATATTAAAGCCGATGTAAATTGTTTTTAAAAGAACTTAACAGCCCAATCTTTAAGATCTTTTTCGGAAACTCCGGAAGAAAATCTTTTACCTTTATCAACTGTTGCTTTCGGTGCCAACTTTTGCATAATGCTGCCGGAATCACCCATTCCCGAACCGCCGGAAGTTGCAAAAGGTACAACTTGTTTACCTGAAAAGTCATAACTTTCCATAAATGTATCTATAATTGAAACATCATATTGACTCATATCTGCAACTTTATTTGCAATAGCAGGTCTGGAATTTCTGTCGTCCATTTCTACCGAACTTCTGCTTTTTTTGTTTGTCCAATCCAAGTCTGCGCTTGTGTATGGTTGTGCAGGTTTAATTTCAAATAAATCCGCTCCGATTGCTTTGGAAAGTCTGTCTGCTACTTTTGCCGTTACTCCGCTTGCACTGAAATATGCTACCAAAACTTTCTTGTTGCTTTTTGATTCTGCCATAACCTCGCCTCCGTTATTATTTTTGAACAACATAAATCCACAAGTCAAAATTGTTACCACTACTGCACAAACTAATATTTTTTTCATAAAAGCCCTCCAATATTTCTAGTTGTTTTGATAATAAATTATATCAATTAGAGTAACTCTAAGGTCAAGAAAAATATAAACTTATTTTAAATATTTTTCGAGTTCACCGAAAAATTCAGTAGCTTTTGTTTGAAAATAGTAATCGGTTATTTGACCGGTAAAAGCCGATTCCAAAGTGTTAACTTCAATAATTTTAGCTCCGTATTTTTGTGATGTAAAAGGTAAATAACAAGCCGGCATAACTTGCCCTGCCGTTCCGACAATAATAACCAAATCTGCTTTTATTGCCATATTTGTTGCTTTATCATAATTGTTTTTGTTTATACCTTCACCGTAAAAAACAAAATCGGGTTTAAGTATTCCGTTACATGAAGGACATCTTGGTATATCTTGAGAAATATCAATCTCGGAAGTTTTATATCTTAGTCCGCAATCTATGCAAGCCAGTGTATTAATTGTTCCGTGAAATTCTACAACATTTGTTGAACCTGCGGCCTGGTGAAGCCCGTCAATATTTTGAGTAATAATACCCTTTATAATACCTTTTTTTTCAAGGTCTCCTAAAACTTGGTGTGCTTTGTTAGGTTGAGCCGTTCCCATGGAATTGAAGAAAATTTTTCTCATTTCTTCCCATGATTTTTTAGGGTTGGAATAGAAGAAACTTAACTCTATAAATTTCGGATCGTATTTGTTCCACAGACCGCCCGCACCGGTAAAAGGAGGGATACCGCTTTCGACGGATATTCCGGCACCCGTAAAACCGATAGCATATTTTGATTTTTTTATCAGGTCTGCAACTATTTCAATGTTATTCATAAAAATATTACACCCCTTTTATTTTTGTTTTTCTTCCGCCCAAGATTTTCTGCCGTATATAGGTTCTACATTTTTAAATGATGTTCCTTCAACAGTTTCCGCCATAAGAGCAAGAGTTGATGCTTTCGGAAAATGTAAGTTTGGTTGTAAACTTACGGAACTTTTACCTAATTCTTTTGATAATATTTTGTTATAAGCGGTAACAGCATTACCGATGATTATTATTTTATCTTTATATTTTTTTAGTTTTTTTACAAAAGTTTCTATAGGAACAATAACAATTTTTTCTTTTTCTTTTACATAAACTTCGTTTCTTAAAGCATCTGTTGCCGGAACGATTTTTATATTTTTTATGTTTAGTTGATTTTTTAATATTTCCAATGTGTCTATCGAAACTACCGGTTTATTTAATGTTTGTGCCAATGTTTTTATTACCGACATTGCAACTCTTATTCCTGTAAAACTTCCCGGTCCGCAGGAAACGGCAAATTTATCGATATCTTTAAGTTCCCATTTTGCACCTTTAACTATTTTTTCTGCCAACGGAACTAAAACATCGGAATGAATTTTGCCTGCATTATAAAAATATTCCGTTACGATATTGGAATTTTTACTTATTGCTATACTTAATGATGATCCTGAAGATTCAATGGCTAAAATTTTCATAAAAATCTCTCTGTTTTAATTTTTCTGCCTGTATCGGTGTAATCTATATTTATTTCCCATCTTTGTTTAATATTATAATATTTTAATCTGTCGCACCACTCAATTAAGGAAATACCGTCACCGAAAAGATATTCGTCTATACCCAAATCCAAAGTGTTGTTTTCATCAAGTCTGTATAAATCCAAATGATATATCGGACAAAGTTTCGATTCAAACTCGCTTACAAGCATAAAACTTGCACTTCTGACAAACTTTTTTATTCCGAAATACGATAAAACGCCTTGAATAAAAGTTGTTTTGCCCGCACCTAAATCACCGTTAAAAAAAACTATATCTTTAGGTTTTAATATTGAAGCAAACTTTTTACCTAATTCTCTTGTTTGGGTGTCGGTTTCGGTATAAAAAGTTTTGTTTTTAAAAGTGTTTATATCCGTTGTATTTAACTTTTTTTTGTTTACCATTTTGTAAATATGTTACCTTTCCGTTATTTATATATCCTATACAAGTTACATTCGGTAAAAGTTTTTCCAACTTTGTTTTATCTTTTTTGTTTATCGTAAAAACAAGTTCGAACTCTTCACCGCCGAACAAAGCACAGTTATATAATTTGTTGTAATCTTTATTGGTATATTTTATTAAATTTTGAGATAAAGGTATCTTTTCCATGTTTATAACAGCACCTTTATTTTCGGTTAACAGTTCTATGGATTTAAAAAGTCCGTCCGAAGAATCTGTCATTGAAGTAATTTTTATTGCTTTTGATATTAAGTTGGCTTCTTTTAATCTTGCCTGCGGAATCAAATGCTTTTTTATGAGATTTCTTTCACAAGAGGTTAAATTCTTTTTTGCTTTTGATAATATTTCAAGACCGGCAACACTGTCTCCGAAAGTTCCGGTAACAAATATTAAATCTCCGTTTTTTGCACCTGTACGGGATATAGGTTTGTCACATATACCTGCCAAAGTTACGGATATTGTAATATCTTTGGCACCAACCGTGTCGCCGCCGGAAAGATGTATACCGTATTTATCGCAAGTGTTTTTTATTGAATTAAACAATTCTTTTACAAAATCAACAGAAATGTTTTTCGGTATGCCGAGCGAAATAAAAGCATACAAAGGTTTTGAGTTGCCCATTGAAGCAATGTCGCTTACATTTACTTCTATTGCCTTTTGCCCTATTTGTTTTGCTGTTGCCCACTGCCTTTTAAAATGAATATTTTCAATTAAAATGTCTGTTGTTACTATATATTTTGATTTTGTGTGCGGATTGAAAGAAAAGCAATCATCACCTATATCCAAACACACATTGTGATAACTTTTCGGCTTTGTATTGTGTTTTTTTATGAAATCTATTAGTCCGAACTCACCTAATTTGTTTATATTTTTCCCTTTCATAAAGTTAATTATACTATATTTAAGTTTGAAAAACATATAATAATTTTGTAAAATCAAAGGTCTAATATAATGCAGGTAACTCTATGAACAATATTTATGGTGTTATACTTGGAGCCGGTGAAGGCACAAGAATGAAGTCTTGTTTGCCAAAAGTTTTGCATAAAGTTGCAGGGAAAGAATTGATTTCTCATGTAATAGATTGTTTGAACAGTGCAGTAAAAATGCAAAAACTTGCAGTAGTTGTAGGCAGCGGTTCCGATTTGGTTATTGAACATTTGAAAAAATATAATGCAGACTACGTTTTTCAAAAAGAAAGACTTGGTTCTGCACATGCTCTTTTGCAGTCTAAAAACAAATTGAAAAATCTTGACGGGCAGTTGATTGTTATGTGCGGAGACACCCCGCTTGTAAAATCTAAAACCATTAAAGATTTATTGAAATATCATACAAAAAATAAAAACAATGCTACCGTTTTATCCGGTATGGTACAAAATCCGTTCGGGTATGGCAGAATAGTCAGAAATTCAAAAGGGACGGTTAGTTGTATAGTTGAAGAAAAGTCCGCAACCGATGAAGAAAAAAAGATAAAAGAAATAAACAGCGGTATATATTGTTTTGATTTGAAGGTTCTTTGGAAAGCGTTAAACAAGGTGGATAATAAAAACAACAAAAAAGAATATTATCTTACCGATGTGATTGAAATATTGAATAAAGACGGTTATAAAACCGATGCCGTAGCATTAACTACCGAAGAAGAAATATTGGGTGTAAACGACAGAAAACAACTTGCCGTTGCCGAAGATATTTTAAGAACAAGGAAAAATAATGAGCTTATGGCAAGCGGTGTTACTATCGTTGATCCTAAAACAACATATATAGACAGTGATGTTGTTATAGGTCAGGATACAGTAATAAAACCTAACACGTTTATCGAAGGTAAAACAAAAATCGGTAACAATTGTGTTATAGGACCTGATACAACAATAACGGATTCCGTAATAAAAGAAAATGTTTTTATAACTTATTCTTATATTGAGGAATCGGAAATTGAAAAAGGTGTAAAAATAGGTCCTTTTGCACATATAAGGCCGAAATCTTTATTAAAAGAAAACGTTAAAGTAGGAAATTTCAGTGAAGTAAAAAAATCCGTTGTGGGATACGGTTCGAAAGTTAACCACTTATCTTACATAGGTGATGCGACAGTAGGTAAAAACGTAAACATAGGTGCAGGTACAATCACTTGTAACTATGACGGCAAAAACAAGTTTCAGACAGTTATACAAGATGATGTTTTTGTCGGTTCTAATGTAAATCTCGTTGCTCCGGTAAATATAGGAAAAAAAGTTCTTATAGCTGCCGGTTCGACAATAACCGATAATGTCTCGCCAAATAAGCTGACTATAGCGAGGGCAAGACAAATAGTAAAAGTAAGAAAAAAATAAGAGGACAAAATGAAGCTAAAACTTATCGCAGGTAATGCAAATCCAAAGTTGGCACAAGAAATTGCCGGAAAAATGGGAATAGAATTAAGTCCTGCTACAATAGGAAGATTCAGTGACGGAGAAATCCAGGTAAAAATTACAAACAGTGTAAGAGGTGCAGATTGCTATATTCTTCAACCTACATGTGCCCCTGTAAATGAAAATATTATGGAATTGTTGGTAATAGCAGATGCTTTAAAAAGAGCTTCCGCAAGAAGAATAACCGCTGTTATTCCTTATTACGGTTATGCAAGACAAGACAGAAAAGCAGAACCCAGAGTTCCTATTACATCAAAACTTATAGCAAACCTTATAACCGCTTCGGGAATAGACAGAGTTTTAACTGTGGATTTACATGCAAGACAAATTCAGGGATTTTTTGATATTCCCGTTGATCACTTGTATGCAAGACCGGTTTTGTTTCAATATTTTAAAGATTTGAATTTAGATAATCCTATAGTTGTATCACCGGATGCCGGCGGTGTAGAAAGAGCAAGATCTTTTGCAAAACTTTTAAATGCGGATTTGGCTATTGTAGATAAAAGAAGACCAAGACCTAACGAAGCAGCTATAATGAACATTATCGGTGATGTTAACGGAAGAAATGCTATTATTCTTGACGATATGATAGATACCGGCGGAACATTAACAAAAGTTGCCGATGCAATAAAGAAAGCCGGAGCCCTTAAAGTTTATGCAGCAGCATCTCACGGAGTTTTATCCGGAGAAGCTATTGACAAAATACAAAAATCCGCTTTGGAAGAAGTTGTTATAACAAATTCTATTACACACGATGCAAATTTGCCTAAGATTAAGGTATTGTCTATAGCATCTTTGCTTGCGGAAGCAATAACAAAAATATATAACGATGAGTCACTCAACACACTTTTCGTTTAAAAATAAATAGCAGAAATATAAATGGAGGAAGTTATGAAGCAGGTAGTTTTAGAAGCAGAAATGAGAGATGTATCAAAAAACTTGAATGTTCTTAGAAGTTCAGGAAAAGTTCCGGCAGTATTTTATGGTAAAAAGGAACAACCTATAGCAATAAGTGTTGATGCAAAGAAATTTATGTCTATAGTAGAAAAAGAAGGAGCAAATGTTATCATTGAATTAAAATTCAAAGATTCTTCAAAGCCGGCTATTGTTAAAGAATTGCAAAGACATATTCTTACACAAGCTCCTAACCATATAGATTTTCAATCAATTTCGTTAACAGAAAAAATTGAAATTCTTGTTCCTATACACGTTGAAGGTGTTGCAGACGGTGTAAAAAATGCAGGCGGTACATTGGAACATGTTATGAGAGAAATAAAAGTTCAATGTTTACCTACAGATATGCCGTCCAAAATCAGTGTTGATGTTACAGCATTGAAAGTTGGAGACGATATCACTGTTGCACAGTTGCCTAAGATTGAAGGCGTTGAATATGTTCACCACGATAAAGATGCAGTAGTTGTTACAGTTATAGGTCAAACAATTGAAGAAGAAAAACCTGCAGAAACAGCAGAAGCACAAGCTCCTGAAGTTATAAGCAAAGGTAAGAAAGAAGAAGAAGGCGCTGCAGCTCCTGCAGAAGGTGCAAAGAAATAATTTTGGAAGAATAGAAATATTTTCTAATCTTATTAACTATGCCAATTAAATTTGTTGTAGGCTTGGGTAATCCGGGCGAAAAATATAGTAATACTCGTCATAATTTCGGTTTTAAAGCAGTTGATAAAATTGCCGACCAAGAAAATCTTTCTTGGAAAAACTGGAATGATATGGCGAGTATTACATTTTATAAAAGAAACGGAGAAAATATACTTATAGCTAAACCGATGACTTTTATGAATAATTCCGGTTTTCCCGTGGTAGCTCTTTTAAAATATTATAAAATTTTACCTCAGGAAATGTTGGTTTTGTATGATGATTATTCCATACCTATAGGTGAATATAAGTTTAGAGCAACAGGGTCTTCCGGCGGACATAACGGTGTAAATTCTATAATTACACAAACCGGAACAATATCTTTTCCGAGAATGAAGTTAGGTATGGGTCCGTTACCTAATTATGCAAAAATAGTAGATTTTGTTTTATCAAGATTCAATGACGAAGATACGGACAAAATGAATTCGGTATTGGATAAGATAAAAGATATTGTTGATACGATAATAGATTTGGGTTTTGATAAAGCAATTTCCAGAATTGCACAGGATAAAAATAAATAAAATGAAAATAAAAGAACTTTTTGAAAAGAAAGAAAAAACTTTTTCTTTTGAAATTTTTCCTCCGAAAACTCCGGAAGGAGATATAAAATTAATACATGAAACCTTAAAAGAACTTTCTTTGCTAAAGCCCGATTTCGTTTCCTGTACTTACGGTGCTGCTGGCGGAAACAAAGATAAAACTTTAGCATTGGTTGAACATATCCAAAAAGCTTACGATATTCCATCGATGGCACATTTAACATGTATAAGCCATACCAAAGACGAAATACACGAAATAGTAAAAAAAATAAAAGCCAAAGGCATACAAAATATTCTTGCATTAAGAGGAGATCCTCCGAGAGATAATCCCGATATGGTTCCCGGTATAGATAACTACAAACACAGCAGTGAATTAATAACTTTTTTAAGACACGAATATAAAGATGATTTTTGTTTGGGTGTTGCCGGTTTTCCCGAAATGCATCCGTTATCACCGACAAGAGAATCTGATATAAAATATTTAAAACACAAAATTGATTGCGGTGCAGACTTTATAATAACTCAACTTTTTTTTGATAACCAAATTTATTTTGATTATGTTAAATCGGTAAGAAGTGCCGGTATAACAAAAAGGATAATTCCCGGAATTTTACCTATAACATCTTATGACGGTTTAATAAAATTTTGTAACACATGCGGTGCAACAGTTCCGGAAAAAGTTCACAAGATATTTGCTCCTATAAAAGATAATTCCGAACAGATTGTTAAAGCCGGTATAGAATTTGCGATAGCTCAATGTAAAGAACTTTTGTCTAACGGTGCTCCCGGAATCCATTTTTATTCTCTGAATAAAGTTCAGCCGTTAAAAGATATAATAAGCTCTGTTAGATAACATCATATTAAAATTGTTATTGATAAAAAATAAATAATAGGTTATAATTTGATAATATGAAATCAAAAATTATTATAACACTTTTGTCGGTTATAATATTTGCACAATTTGTTTTTGCAAAAGGTGTCGGAACTACGATGTTCCAAATTTTGCAGATGCCTATGACCGCCTACGATGCGGCACTTGCAAACACTTATGTTTCCGGTGAAGTTTCCTCATTGGCAAATCCTTCTTTAATTCCTTTTTTGTTTCGTTCGCTAACATTGTCGCATGTTGTTTATCTTGAAAACATGAGATACAGCGTGGGTGACATAAATCTTCCTTTGGGCGGCAGATCCGGTATAAATTTCAGCTTTTGCTATTTTGATTCCGGAGATATGGATAGAATTAAAGAAAGCGGTAACAGTTATAAAACGGGTGGTACATTCAATGCAACCGATAAGGTTTTTAACTTATCTTACGGAACAAGACTGGGTTCTGTTTTTTCGGCAGGTTTATCATTAAAATATGTTGAACAAAATATAGATGATGTTTCTTATTCAAACTATTTATTTGGTTTAAACGGATTATGCTTCCTTTCAAATACAGTATTTGTTACAGCCGGTATACAAAATTTCGGTTCGGATGTTAAAGGATACAGCATGCCTACAAGTCTTTATTGCGGTTTGACAGCTACCGTTAACGAAACTACCACGTGGGTTATTCAAGCTGATGATTATTATAATGAAGATTTGTGTGAATTTAAAATTGCCCTTGAAAAGAAAGTGGATAAATTAGCAATGAGATTCGGTTATATTATACCCAGCAAAGAGTATAACGGAACAAACAATTCGTTTATTACAAATTTAACACTCGGTTTGGGAATAGATTTAACAAATTTTATTGTTGATTATGCATGGTTACCAAAGGGAGATTTGGGTAATGTGCATATGTTTACTGTGAGGATAAATTTTTAATATTATGAAAAAGATATTTATATTAGTATTTATTTTTTTAA
>CACWKJ010000031.1 GCA_902761395.1 uncultured Elusimicrobium sp.
GAATAATGCAAGAACAACAAGGAATGAATTAACGGTTAAAGAAAGAAAACTTGCACTTTTGAAAAAAAGAAATGATTTATATGAAATTCAAACGGTAGCTCTTATGGAGGAATGTTGGAATTATGCCGAGGCTATAGCAGCTTTTGCTAAAGCTCTTTATTCTAATCATGCTGCTATCGTTGAATTGGAAAAACTTACTTTAATGAGTTTAAGATAATAATGGAGGGTTATTTTGAATTTTAAATATTTGTATTACAAGTTTATAGAGAGTGTTACTTACAGGTACAATCAAATAGTACAAAAGTATCCTAAATTTAAAAGGAATGCAATGATTACTCTTGCATGTTTGGCACTTATTCTTTTGGGAATATTGATTTATTTCGTTTATTTTGCAAAAGATAAAGTTGTTGAAGAAAAGCAGGATATGATAACGGTGAAAGTTAAAAAAGCAAAGAGAGAAGATTATAAAGATACATACACTGTAATGGGAACAATAAAGGGTGCTGTTGAAAACGAAATGAGATTTGAGCTTGACGGACAGCTTGCATCTTACAATTACAAGGAAGGTGCAAGACTTAAACAAGGTGATGTTATTTGTTCTTTGGATCCTAAAGATGCAATGACAAAAGCCGATTATGCACAAAGTAAATATAAGAGTGAGGTTTCCGCATATAATTCCGCTATGGAAAGATACAAGGTTTATGAAGAATTGTACAGAATGAAGGCTCTTTCCGAAAGTAAGTTATATGAAGCTAAATATGAAATTCAGTCTGCTCGTTCGAAAGTTAAAGCAGCTTTATCCGAAGTGGAATTGTCTCAATCGAATTTGGCAAAAACAAATATGTTGGCCCCAAGCGATGGTATTTTAGCCGAAATAATAATAAAACCCGGTGATTACATTACTCCTCAAGATGTTATTGCAAAATTTATCAGTGATAAAGGAACAAATTTTGAAGTAGATGTCCCGGAAAAAGATGTTCATAAACTTGCCGTAGGACAAACAGTAACCATCAATTGCGATTCTTATCACGGAAAAGAATTTACGGGAACATTGACGGAAATAGCACCTACCGTTAAGGAAAGAACAAGAACATCAACAATAAAAGTAAGTGTTGAAAACGATGAAGGAAAATTAAGATCAGGTATGTTTGGAAGGGGAGTGATACTGCTTAAAGAATTAAAGAATGTTATGCTTGTTCCAAACGACAGTATCGTTTCTTTGGGTGAAAGTGCATTTTTGGTTCCTGTAGTTTCTCCTGATTATAGAACTCCCGGTGAAGGTACTATACTTATGAGACCTTGTCAGTTAGGTGAAAGATTAACAGATAAAACGGTTGTAGAGCAAGGTATTCAAATAGATGAATTTGTTGTTATTGAAACACAAGGTCAATTAAGTGATGGAATGAAAGTTAAATTCCTTGAAGCAATAGAAGATACCATTGATACAACACCACAAAAATAATATAAACAACGACCACATGTTGTAGTTTAAGGAATAATAAATGATAGAATTCGGAATAAAAAAACCGGTAACAACACTAATGCTTGTTGTTGCGATGATTTTATTTTCCGCTATCACAACTTTCAGAATCCCCGTAGAATTAAATCCAAGCGCACAATCCGGTTTGGTAAGTGTAATCACAAGACTCAGAGGCGGTGTTGCCGCCAGTGAAGTTGAAAAGTATGTGACAAAACCGTTGGAAGAAGTTTTTGCGGAACTTAACGGTTTAAAAGAAATGATTTCTTCATCAAAAGAATCGGAATCGAATATTATGATGATGTTTCATCATAACATTGATACCGATTTTATTGTTATTGATATAAGAGAAAAGATAGCAATGATAAAACATAACCTGCCGAAAGAAACGGAAAAACCTATCATTGCAAAATTCGAACAATCGGACAGCCCCATATTAATATTATCTTTGAGCTCTAATGAAAAAACACCTGAACAGTTAAGAGAAATCGCCGAAGAACAATTGAAAGAAAAAATCATGAGAGTAGCAGGTGTTGCAAATGTTGAATTCGGAGGCGGAAGAGAAAGAAAGTTTTTGATAGAAATGGATAATGCAAAACTTTTGGGATACAAACTCTCCATTCTTGAAGTTGTTCAAAAAATTAACCTCGCAAACTTATCAATCTCCGCGGGAGAAATTACAAGAAACAGTAATAAATTTGTTATAAGAGCTACCGGTGAATATACTAATATAGAGGAAATACAAAATACGGCTATTGCTATAACTCAGTCGGGATCTATCGTTAGGATTGGAGATATTGCATCAATAAGAGATTCCTATTATGAGCCAACATCGTATTCAAGACTTAATGTTCAAGATGTGGTTTCTATTTATATTCAAAAAGAATCGACGGCAAATACTATAACCGTTGCAAAAGAAGCATTACAAATAATAGATAAACTTAAAGAAATTTTAGATCCGGATGTCAATGTAACTGTTGTTAAAAACGATGCGGAATATATTCAAAAAGCAATTTCTTCACTTGTTGAAGCACTTGTGTTGGGTGGAATAATTCTTGCCGGAGTATTGTTCCTTTTTATGAAGAATGTAAGAAGTATTTTTATAGTTGCAACAACCATGCCGTTAAGTCTGTTTATGTGTATCATTCTAATGTATTTTACAAACCAAACATTTAATATCATGACATTAAGCGGTCTTGCCATGGGTATGGCAAATGTTATGGATAATTCTATCGTTGTGCTGGAAAACATAGCTTTTCATCATCACAGAAAAACTTTCGCAACAAAAGCAGAACTTGTTGTTAAAGGAACCGCCGAACTTTGGCAGCCGATATTTGCATCTACCGTTACGACTATAATTGTGTTTTTACCGTTAGTGTTTTTGGAACCGGAAATCAGACAGATGTATGTTCCGTTCGGTTTGACAATAACTTTTGCATTGATAGCTTCTGTTGTTGCAACGATGATGTTTATTCCGACGGAAATTTACAGATGGCAACATAAGTTCGATTTGGATTTCCAAAGATGGTATATAAAAGTAAGACATATATATGGAAGAATGTTGAAATTTTGTTTTAAGTGGCAAACATATGTTTGGTTATTTACACTCGTTTTATTTTTACTGTCTGCGAGAATAATGATGACAAGAGATTCCGAGTTTATGGATCCCGGCAGTGTTAATACTTTTCGTATAGGTGTTCAGTTCCCGCCTGCAACAAGAATAGAAGTATCAAACGAAGTTGTAAGAAAAATGGAACAAGCCTTAATGGGTTATCACGATTGGGTGGAAAGAGTTTCTTCTAAAGTTGAAAAACTTCATACTTTTGTTGAGGTTACTGTTTACGAAAGAGCAGAAGAATTCAAAGAAGAGTTTAGAAAAAGGTTCGGAGAATTTTCACCGGCATTTGTGTATTTTCAGGATTCGCAAAGCTCTGCTTCAAAAGAAATATATGTGGATTTTTACGGACAAAATTACGATACTTTGAAACAACTTGCATTCTCCGCTTCCGGTAGATTACAACAAGTTAAAGGTCTTACCGATGTTAAAATAAGAATGAGAGAAGATGAACCGGAAGTTATTTTAACAGTGGATTATGACAGATTGGCTATTTTCGGATTAACAACTTATTATTTCAGTAACACATTACATTGTCAGTTAAGAGGGCTTATTGCAACGCAGTACAGAACTGAAGGTAAACAGATAGAAACAATATGCAGACTTTATCCGGATAGTATTACAAATGTTGAACAAATACCGTTTATAGGTGTTGTCAACCCGAGAAAAGATGTAGTTTATGTCGGACAAGTTACCGATATGAGCAAATTGAAATCAAATCAGGAAATTTGGAGAAAAAATAAAAAAAGATTTATACAGATAAGTGCAAACAGAGCAAAAATCGGTCTTACGACTGCAGCCGAAAAAATAAAAGCAACATTAAAAGGTGTGGCTTTCCCTCAAGATTACTCATTTAATATTTCAGGTGATTATGAAAAAACCGTTAAAAACAGAGGACAGTTTATGCTCGCTGTTGCACTTGTTGTTATACTTATATTTTTTGTTCTTGCATCTATATTTGAATCTTATATGCAGCCGGCTTTAATAATGTTTGCTTTACCTTTAAGTATGATAGGAGTGGCTTTTTCGTTATGGATATTTAAAAAACCTATCAGTTTGGGTGTATGGATAGGTATAATGATTTTGTTTGGTTGTATTGTTTACAGTTCAATTATTATTGTTGATAAAATAAATCAAAGACGAGTTGGCAGAACAAATTTATTGAGAGTTATTTTTGAAAGTTGTAAAGAAAGATTAAGGCCGGAACTTATAACTATGCTTATGAAAACATTGGGACTTTTACCGATGGTTTTAAGCAGAGATGAATCAGCTTCCATGTGGAGATCGTTGGGACTTACGGTTTTGTGCGGAACTATAACGGGAACATTGCTTACCATGCTTATAATTCCCACGGCATACTATGTACTTGAAAGGCCCAAAAGCAGTTTTTATAAATTCTTTAAAGCACTCGGTCTTATGTTTTTATTTGATTTATTTATTAAAATATATAAGAAGTTTGCAAACAGAAACAGAGAAGATTTTGAAAACATATAAACTAATTATAATAGAGAGAAAAAATTATGAGTTTATTAAGATTGCCTGTAGATAGACCGGTAACAACCGTTATGATATTTTTATCAGTAATTCTTATGGGTGTTATTTCTTGGACAAGAATACCGCAAGAATTATTTCCTGCCATGGAATATCCTCAGATTACTATTGTCACAAAATATGAAGGTGCAGGTCCGGAAGAATCCGAAAAATTAATCAGCAAATTGGTTGAAGAATCTGCCGGAACGGTTAAGAAAATTAAACGAGTGTCTTCCATATCTAAGGAAGGAGTATCCATAGTATCGTGTGAATTTTTATGGGGAACAAATATGGATTTTGCTTCAATGGATATAAGAGAAAAAATCGATTTGATAAAAGAATCTTTGCCGAAAGATGCTCTTGATCCTGTTGTGTTAAAATATAATCCTATGCAGGTAGAAGCGATGATTTTGTCTGCCACATACAAAGATATACAACCTACTTTAATGGAAATGGCCGACTTAAGACATATGTTGAAAAAAAATGTTAAAGATGAATTTGAAAGATTGGAAGGAGTTGCGAAAGTAGATTTAAAGGGTGGAGAGCAAAAAGAGATTTTAGTTGAAATTGATAAAGGAAGACTTCTTGCAAATCAGTTGGCAATCACAGATGTTATAAATTCTTTACAAACAGCAAACATTACTTATCCTGCCGGAACAATCAAAGAAGAAAAACATGAATATATAGTTAAAACCGTCGGTGAGTTTAAAGGTATTGAAGATATAGAAAATCTTTCATTCGGCAAACAAGATCAGCAAAGTGGTCAAGCAAAATATAGAAGAGACAGAACTTATCAAGGTGAGACAGGTGAAAAAATTGTTTATATGCGAGATGTTGCAGATGTGAAAGAGTCTTTACAAGACAGAAAAGGTATGTCCAGATACAACTCACAAGATAATATTTCTATCGGTGTTTATCCTCAATCCGGAGCAAATCTTATAAACATGTCAAAAGTAGTACAAGATAAGTTGAAAGATATTAAAGAAAAACTTCCGGAAAATGTTGATATAAAAGTAATTTATGACCAGTCTATATTTATTAAACAATCTTTGAACAGTATTTATCAGTCCGGTTTACAAGGTATATTGTTAACTTTTATTTTATTGTATTTTTTTATGGAAAGTTTTGTCGGTTCTGCAATTATTAATACCGCAATACCTATAAGCTTGTGCGTTACGCTAAGTATTATGTATTTTCAGGGAATAACAATTAACTCCATGTCTTTGGGAGGATTAACTATCGGTATCGGTATGGTTGTTGATAACGGTAACGTTGTTATAGAACATATTTTGATGGCTCTGCACCGAAACAAACATTTGCCCAAAAAAGAGTGTATTTATCAAGCCTCGTCTACGCTTCTTGCTCCTATTTTAAGTTCTACAATTACCACCATTGCAATATTCATACCTTTTGTTTTCGTTGCGGGTATGATAGGACAACTGTTTAAACAGCTTGCTTTAACGATAACATATGCTATGATAGCATCTATATTTTCGGCTATGTTTTTGGTACCGCGACTTTCTCTTACCGCAAACGTTAAAAATATTTCCGTTACCGCAGGAAGAAAAGCAATACAAGAATATTTTGTGCCTATTTTAAAATCTACTTTAAATTTAAAATCATTACAAGTTTTTACATTTGTATTGTTATATGCATTGCTTGGTGCAATGATAGTTTATTTTATTCCCAAAGAATTTATGGCAAAATCCGATGAAAGAAGATTTGTTTTAAATGTGGCGATGCATCCGGACACACCGCTTGAAATTACCGACAATATGGTAAGAAAAATTGAAAAAGCAATTTCGAAATACGATGAAGTAAAAGATGTTTCAACGACCGTAGGTTCTACGGGTGAAGAAAATAACGGGGGGGGAATAGAAACATCCGGAAGTTATCAGGCAAGAATAATAACAAACTTAACACCGAAGGGTATGTCGACAAATGAAATAGTTGCTGATTTAAGTGATGAAATAAAAAAATGGAACGTAAAAGATTTGGATGTTGAATTTATTACGCAACAAGGTTTGTTCGGTTCCGGTATAGGTTCAACTGCCGGTGTTACAGTAGAACTAAAAGGTAAAGAATTGTCGAAATTAAGAGAATATGCTGATAAATTGAAAGGTCAAATGGAAGGTATGCCGCAATTTTACGGTATTAAAATAGATCCTTCAGACGAAGTTCCTGAATTAAGACTTACAATTGATAGAGAAAGAGCATCATTGTTCGGCTTATCTACGCAGGATATTGCAGCTATGACACTTGCCGGTATTAAAGGCTTTGTTGCAACAAAATTAAAACTTCCTGACGATGAAATGGATATAAGAGTAAGAATGCAACCAAAAGACAGAGATACATTGGACAAGGTTTTAGAGATGACTGCGTATTCACAATGGGGTATGACAATTCAGTTAAAACAGATTGCTCAGGCAAACTTTGTAAAAACTTTGCCTGCAATTAAAAGAATTGAAGGAGAAAGAACGTATCTTGTTACGGCAAATGTTAAAGGTAACTTTACTTCCGCTGTTGCGGAATTACAGGAATTGTTGGATGACGGATATGAAAATAAAGATGTGAATGCATTTATTACCGGAGAAATGCTTGCAATGAAAGAAGCGTTATCTCAAGTATCGTTTGCTTTGATATTAGGTGTTATAATTATTTATATGATATTGGCATCCGAGTTTGAATCTTTGTTGCAACCTATAATAGTTATGACTGCAGTTCCGTTGGGTATCATAGGTTCTTTATTAACTTTACTTATTACAGGACAATCAATTAACTCGATATCGATGTTGGGTATAATAATGTTGGTGGGTAACGTTGTTAATATTTCTATTTTGCTTGTGGACAGATACAACTATCATCTTGCAAAAGATCCGGAAAAATATACCGATATGCTTGAATTAAAAAAGATGGTAGTGTCTACTACAGCAGACCATTTAAGACCTATCATAATGACAACATTAACTACCGTTGTCGGACTTATTCCGTTGGCACTCGGTCTCGGTGAAGGTGCTACGACCAACCAACCTATGGCAATAGCTGTTTGCGGCGGATTAACTTTTGCATTGGGGCTTGCACTGCTTTTTGTTCCGTTTATTTATTTGTTCTCTAAAGGTATGAGAAACAGAAGAGAAGAAGAAATTATTTATTAAAAGTAATGAATAATTGTTTTTAAACGGTTTGTTTTTGTTTGTTTTTATTTTCTTCTTTTTTCTTTTTCAGATATTTAAGATATTCCGGAAAAGATACAATTCCAACTGCTTTTTTCTTTTCTTTATCGTAAATTCTAACGAATGCTCCGTAATTTTTTTCTAATTCTATTTTTTCTAAGTTATCTGATATTTGATCATCAAACCATGCCGAAGCTATAATATCGTCCTCGATTTTTCTTGTTTTTGTGAGAGTTACAATTTCTGTCCTTAATATTTTCTTTATTTCATCAATTACGGGCGTTTCTTCCTTAAATACAACATATAAAACCAGCGGATAATTTTTGTTATATTGCTTTATTTGAACCTGATAGTTTTCTCTGTCTATTGTTTGTATTTGTACATCTTCGGTATTTTCGGCAAAACAAAAAGTCGGTAATATAAATAAAGCAAATATGAAAATAGTTTTAAATAAATTTTTCATTTTAAAATATCCTTTACGAGTTTATGTTCCAATATTTTTTTTACAACTTGTTCCGGAGTTAGATTGTCTGTGTTTATAGCAAAATCGCATTGTTGATATGCTTTCTGTCTTTGAGCTAACAATTTCTTTATTCCGTCAAAAGGATTTGTCATTTGTTTTATTAGAGGTCTTGTATCATATTCATATAACCTTTTAAAAATATGTTCCGGAGATGCATATAAGTTTATTATTATTCCGTTTTTATTCAAATTTTTAACGTTTACGGGATTAACTACAACTCCTCCGCCGCAAGAAATAACACTGTCTTCAAGATTAGATATTAATGCTATGGTTTCGGTTTCAAATTCTCTGAATTTCGGTTCACCGATTTTTTTAAAAATTTCTTTTATGGATGCGCCCAACTTTTCTTCTATTATTTGGTCCGTATCGAAAAATTGTCTGTGTAATTCTTCCGCCAACAACTGCCCTACAGTTGTTTTGCCTGTTCCCATAAATCCGGTTAAAACAATATTTTTCATTATATTATCTGTATCCTTGATACATAATTTTTATAATTGTTTTTCATGTCTTCCAAACAATCTCCGCCGAACTTTTCCACCATTGCTCTTGCAAGTTCGAAAGCTACGGCGATTTTAAAGGTTTCGATAATGACGGTATCGGTTTCATAGTACAAGATATTTCAATGTTTTCTCCGTTACTCATACCGCCTTCTGTTCCGCCTGCTCTGTTGGTAGTTCTGTAAAAACCTTTTTTGTTTGAGTAAAAAATTTCATCATGTGAAGCAGAACCTAAAGTGCTTGCAAATTTTGTACCCATACCTACTTCCACTGCTTTAATTGCCTGAATAGACATTAAACTTTGTGCAAGTCTTCCGTCGAGTTTTAAGTCCCACTGAGTATGACTTCCCAACCCTATAGGGACATTTTCGGCAACAACTTTAAATTTACCGCCCAAAGTGTCACCTTTTGAACTTGCCTGTCTTATTATTTGAATCATTTTTTTTGATGCTGCTTTATCCGGGCATCTTACGAAAGACATTTCCGCCAAATGTTGAATTTGCGATT
>CACWKJ010000032.1 GCA_902761395.1 uncultured Elusimicrobium sp.
ATTAAGGGGATCAGCCAAAATAATATACACCTATAACAACTGCTTTTTTGGACTCTGAATGTGCCATCGGTTTCCCAATAGCTCACCGTATTCTACATACGGTTCCAAAAAACAATATTAAGTTTTAAACTACAAAGAAAGTATAGCAAATTTTTAGATTCATAATCTATAAAAATTTTATAGTTTGAGGCGAAACAAAGAATTTTAAAGCTGTAGTGTATGTAGTTTGTAGCGAAGCGAACTATACATGAAGTTTTAAAATTCGAAGTTGCAGCCCAAAATATAAATTTTAAACAATTTCATTTCATTGCTAATTATTGATAATAATTAGTATAATAACTGGATAGAATATTTTGAAAATAAAATATAAATAAGGAGTTAAAATGAAGAAATTATTTTTGATGGGTTGTTTGTTAAGTTTTGCAGTAGTATTGTTTTCTTGCTCTTCAGCACCGAAAGTTACAAGAGTAGATGAAAACGAACAAATTGATTTAGATGAAAACGAACAAATTGATTTGAGCGGTAACTGGAACGATACAGATTCCAAACTTGTTGCCGGTGAAATGATTGAAGATTCATTATCAAGACCTTGGTTGGAAAATTTCATGATGAAAAAACAAGCTAAGCCGAGAATTATTGTCGGAACAATTTTGAACAAAAGCGATGAACACATAAGCACCGAAACATTTACAAAAGATCTTGAAATCGCTCTTTTAAATTCCGGTAAAGCATCTTTCGTTGCATCTAAAGATCAAAGAGAAGAAATAAGAGAAGAAAGAATGGACCAGGCAGATTTTTCTGATCCTGCAACAGTAAAAAAATTCGGTAAAGAATTAGGTGCCGATTATATGTTGAAAGGTCAAATAAACACCATAACCGATGCAGCAGGAAAAACAACATTGAAATATTATCAAACAGAACTTGAACTTATCGACATTGAAACAAACGAAAAAGTTTGGATAGGTCAAAAGAAAATTAAAAAAGTTGTAGGAAAAAGCAAATATAAAGCTTAAGTAAATAATGCACTTAAAAAGAGTTAAATATTTTATACTATCGTTAATATTCATAAGTTTAACTTCTTGTGCAACAACAAAAGTAAACGAATTTCATAATACATTAGCACCACTTATAGAACAAAGAGATATAAGTGGTGCTGTTGATTTTGCTTCGGATTTTTATCAAAATTGCGATAAATATAACAAACTTTTATATTCGTTGGAACTCGGCTTTTTGTACCATTTAAACGGCAATTATAAAGAAAGTAACGAAACCTTCGAAAAAGCAAAATATATTTATTCAATGAAAGATTACACTTCAACATTTTTCAACGACGATACATTGTTACCCAGTTACTATTTGGGTGAAAATTATGAAATGGCATATGCAAACTTTTTTTGTGCATTAAACTATTTAAAAACAAGAAGATTAAAAGGCAAAAGAGACGAAGCCGCCGTTGAAGCAAGACAAGTTAACAACCTTTTCAATAAAGTAAAAATAGACGAAAAAAATGCTTTGTATAAAGATGATCCTTTCATAAGATATTTTATGGGACTTGTATACCAAAATGCAGGGTTCCTTAACGATGCGATGGTATCTTACAAGTTGGCACTTTTGGCTTATGCAAACTACAACATTTGCGACATGAAAGTTCCCGAAGATTTAGTGAACAATTTGTACACTATTTATTGCCATTACGGGCTTGAACAGGATGCAAAAAGTTTAAGAAAGACTTATCCTTATGCAAAACAACTGTACACCAACGATAACGGAACATTGTTTATAGTAAACTATAACGGACTTGCTCCCAAAAAAGTTGAAGAAGTTGTAACTTTAACTTTTGATTTCGCATGGGCAAACTATTACAAAACAAACAACATGTACAGATACGAGGTGGAAAGAGAGTTTAATGTTCATGAAGTATCTGCAGCATTTGCCGTATATCAGGAATATTATAACAGAATAAAATCTTTTGAAATCGAAGCAACGGACGAACAAGACAGCACAAAAAAGTATCGTTCGAAAAGTTATCTTGTAACGGATATTGCGGCAATACTGGAAAAACATTTGCCGGAACCTAATTACAGATCAGTATTTTATTCAAGAATAAACAAATATGTTGCAGGTTTCAGAGAAATAGAATATATCCGCGAACACTATGAACAAAAAAAGCAAGACATTTTAAACGACAGAGATTTAAGCAAAAACAACAAAATAAGATTGTTGGAACGACTCGACAGAGATACGGCAGACAAAATCAGAACGGTAAAAGAAAGATCCAACACACTTAACAGAGTAGATTTAAGATCCTGGAGAAGTTTGCCGGAACAAGTAAATATGGCAACATTGAGTTTACCTAAAGGAAAATATAATATAATAATAAAGTACTTGGATAAAAACGGTAAAACAGTTGAAACAAAAGAACTTAAAGCTAAAATAAGAAAGAACAGAAACAGATTTTTGTTAACGAACTCTTTTAAAGGACATTAATGAAAAAGTTATACTCTTTATTAACACTTTTTGTTTTTATAATGTGTTCATGTTCAAGTTTGAACAGTTACTATTCAAAACTTGAAAAAGACATGATGACCAACCATACCGAACAGGCACAAAGTTTAACTTCTTCATCGGAAAAATCTTACGGAAACAAGAACAAACTGTTATATTATCTCGATTTGGGTTTTTTAAAACATTTATCAAAAAAGTATGAAGAAAGTAATGCCGTTTTCGAACAGGCAAAACAGATATACGATGAAAACTATACAAAAAGTATTTCCGCGGGAACAGTATCTTTATTTTCAAACGATAACGTAATTCCGTATTACGGTAACCCTTACGAAATGGCTTATGTAAATGTTTTTTGTGCACTAAACTACATTTTGCAAGGTAAAGACAACGAAGCAGTGGTTGAAGCAAGACAGTTCGACAACTTACTTAAAAAACAAGTTACAGACAGTAAAGGAAAAGCATTTTATACGGATGATCCGTTTATAAGATATTTTATGGGAATAGTTTACGAAAATGCGGGATATTATAACGATGCGCTTGTATCTTATAAACTCGCTTTAAAAAATTATGAACATGCCAACGAATACAATTTGGAACCGCCGAAAGATTTAATATCAAGTTTATACTATTTGTACACAAAGTTAGGTTTTTCGCAGGAAGCTAAAGATTTAAAAGAACAATATTCCGTGTCTGCTCCCGTACAAAACGGTAACGGCGGTGAAGTTATAATAGTAAACTATAACGGTTTATCACCGAAAAAAATAGATCATATAACGGAAATGTCTTTCTATAAAGCATGGCCGTATTTTACATCCGCAAAAATTGAAAACGACGAACAGGAAAAAGCACAAAAAGTAATATCGGCAGTACAGGCAGGTATTTCCGACAGTTACCTGAAAATCGCTTTCCCTCAATATGAAAGATATGAAAACAGAATTTCGTCTTTCATTGTGGAAGAACTGAATTTCGAAAACAAAGAAACCGGTTTGCAATACAAAAGTTATGAAGCAAGCGATATAGGAACTTTGTTGATAAATGCATTGCAAGACGAAACTTCATCGGTATATGCAAAAACGATAGCAAGAGCCGTAGGCAGATATGTTCTTTCAAAAGTTATTACAGACCAGGTAAGACAACACGAAAACAAAGATACTTACGGGTTAAGCATATTAACCAACAGTGTATTAAACATTGCAAATTCTTTAATTGAAAAAGCAGATAAAAGGTCCTGGAGAACTTTACCGGAACAAATAAATATGAGCAGAATATATTTACCGGAAGGAATTCATACATTAAATATTAAATATTTGGATTCATCATCGAATGTTGTTTCTCAGGAACAAATAGTGGTACATGTAGAAAAAGGTAAAAAAACTTTTGCAATAACAAAATCTTTTAAAAGTTAACTATGAACAACGAAATTGTAAACTTAAAAATTGATTATGAAGATGTGCTTGTAAGAATGGGTGCAAACAAGTACAGAACAAAAATCGATACCAAAATAGAAACTTCCATTTTGGAAACAATAGATTTGGCAAAAAAGTTGTTACAACCGAAATATGCCATATCCATGGCAACAAAAAAAATAAAAGATAACGACATATTTTTAGACGATTTTCGTATAACCAGTAAAGATATTTTCAGATTATTGGAAAATTCGGAACAAGTTTGCGGACTTATAGCAACAATAGGGTTTTCCATTGATACAAAAATTTCTTTTTTCCTGGAACAAAAAGAAATTATGCCCGCATTTATTTTAGATTCCGTAGGTTCGGTGGCAATAGAAGAGTTGGTAGAAAATATATGTAACGATGTAAAAGAAAAGTTCGGACCTACAACAATGAGATTTTCGCCCGGATACGGAGATTGGCCGATACAAAACCAAAAAGATTTTTTGCAGTGGTTAGGTGCGGAAAAAATAGGTATAACTTTATCCCCCACTTTTCAAATGGTACCGAGAAAATCCGTTTCGGCTTTATTTGGAATAACAAAAAAATAATAATGATATTTACAGTAAAAAAGACTATACTTATAAGATAGAGTAAGTTTATTTTTTTATTAACTTATTTGGCGGTTTTATTATGAATATAAAAAAGTTTATATCTTTAGTAACGGCAATATGTTTTGTATCGTTATCTTTCAGCGATATAATCTATTGCCAATATCCCGCAGATGTTACAAGCCCGTTATCAGAACAAAATTTGGGCTCGGTAACATTTTCAAACATAAAAGATTCACAAAATGTTGTTATAAACATTCAAGATCTTCACGGCAACTCTCAAGTACAAAAGAACATATATTCCATACTGAAACAGTTGTCCGAAAAAAATGATATAAAAGCAATATATTTGGAAGGGGCAAGCGACAAAGTTGATGTTTCCTGGTTACAAAATCCGGACAAAACAACTCAAACGGAAGTTTCCGATATATTACTTAATATGGGTATTTTAACCGGAACGGAATATTTTGTTTTAAACGATACAAAAAATATTCCTTTATACGGTCTTGAAAACAAAAAGGTTCACCAAGACAACATTAACAGATTATCTTTAATGATTAACGATACCGATTTTGTAAAAGAAAAGTTGTTAAGCATAAAAAAAGATTTAACCATTTTAAGCAACAGGTTTGTAAATTCACAAAGCAAAAACTTTTCCAACCTTATAAACAGTTATAAAACAAAAGAAATCGACACTTTACACTTTTATTCGGCATTAATAAATTATGTTGATACAATATCTAAAAATCCAAACAAGTATAACAATTTAATAAACTTACAAAAAGAAGATTATCCCGACTTGTATTTGTTTAGGGACATGTTGGCATTGGAAACAAAAATAAATAAAAAGAAACTTCCTAAAGAAATACAAAATGTTTTGGCAACCATAAAAGAAAACTTAACGATACAAGAATACAAAAACTTTTTAAATGTGACCGGCGACACAAAAAACTTAATTAACTACATAAACCGATTCTGTTCTACAAAAAACATAAATTTGGCAAAAAAGTATCCGAACATAAACCTTATGATACAGTACCAAACCAAATCCGAAAACATAAACCTCGCAAATGTGTTAAAACAGGAACAGTTAATAATAAACAATATCAAAAGTTCTTTATCTTTTAATTCCACCGAATACGAAATTTCTTTCTTAAACGATTTTTATGTATATTTGGAAAGCGCACTAACAAACAATTTAACCGCAAAAGATTGTGACTATTTCAACAAATCTGTAGATAAATTCGAAAAATTGTATCCGAAATATGTAGTTTATAACCAACTTAACGATATAAAAAAAGATATAGACAACTCAAAAGTTTTTTATCAGGTTAACAACGAAAGAAACTTTATATTTTTAGAAAAAATAAAAGATACTTTAAACAAAAATCCAAACGGCAAAAATGTTATAGTAGCCATAACTGGCGGATACCATAGTGAAGGGTTAAGTAAATTGTTGGAACAATCGAACATTTCTTTTATATCGGTTACCCCCAACACTGCCGCATTAAACAATAATTCAAATATTTATAACAATGTAATAAACGAAGAAAGTTTGCAATACAGTAAAGAAACTTTAGCATTTACGATTGCTTCTCAAATGCCGGATGCCGCATTTATTAAAATATTGATATCGGCAGGATTGCAAAATAAAGTCCCGTACAATCAAATAAAACAAATTTGTAGAAATATTTTTAAAGAAGATTTTGCAGATAGCGGCACTTCTTTTACGGTAACAATAAACGAACAACCTTTTACCATAGAACAACAAAACGGCTATGCCGTATTTAATTCCGATATTACCGGCACAGATGACGGTTTAGGTAAAGATTTGTCTGTATTGACTCAAGATATAATTTCCGAAGACGGTAACTCCGGCTTAAAACTGTTACTTAATTTATTGAACATTATAAATCGTTCTCAACCTTTCGATACATTTTCTTTAACGACAGAAGACAAAATATTCCAAGAAATGATAAACACTTTAGTATTTTTTGTAGAAAATTTAAACGTACATTTTTCAAACGGATTTGAACGAACAGATATAGAAGAATATGTTAATAATGAAATAGCTCAAAATGATAAAAGAACGGACAAAACTCTTAACGGCATAGATATAAATACGGCACGATATTTGCCGGGTTTTATTCAGTCTGTTTTATATGAAAACGATAAATCCGAAAAACAAATACAAAGAAGAATAAAAAAAGCCAAACAAAAAGTTATTGATGATATTGAAACCAAATTTTTGGAAAAATATTACGATGGTTCTTTACAAATAAGCGGTTTAATATCGATAATAATAAAAGAAATTTTATCTTTTGCACAAGATTTCGATTTTAAAACATTTGATTCCGCTTCGAAGCCTTATCTGCTTAACTTTATAGATATTTCAAAAGCATTAACTTACCTTACAGTTTCGGCTTTCTCTTTAGATAACAAAAACACTAAAGGAATAAGTTTAAATCAGGGACTAATAGGTATTTCCAGGCATTTGCAATATGGCACATTGGTTGAAAGTATGGGGCATGAATTCGCACATGAAATGTTATTACTTATGAAAGATTTTCATCCTTCGGGAAACACTAAAAATCTCGCGCACGAAACTCATTCTTTTATATTCAGCCTTTTATTCGCACAAATATTTAATGAAATGTTAATATCAGCCTTTTCCGAAGAGCAAGGATACAGAGATTATGATAAGTTTATGGTTGATTTAGATAAAATGTTCACCGATACAATAGACAGAAACTTAACAAAAGATTCTCAATCCTTGGAAGAGGTTCCCGATGTACATGTTCCTGCTTTAAATTTTATAAAAGTTTTAAACAGATGTTTAGGAAAAGACGGAAAGATAATGAGTTTGGAAAATTTAACATACTTGGCACAAACCGTAAGAGAAGTTTTTGCAGACAAAAGTTTTGAAGAATTATCTTATTCCACGGTTTTTTACACTATCCTTATGGAATTTGCAAAAAAAGTAAATTCAAATTCGGTAGAAATTATAAATAAATATTTCAATGATATTGTAAATTTTACAAAAGTATTCACAATGAATGAAACTGATGGTGATTATCTGTTAATTGAATCTTTTGCAGCTGTCTTATTGACCGGAACAGCACAAGATATAGAAACTTTCATAACCGACAAAATTATATTTTCAAAAATAGATAAACAAGAATATAAAAGTATTATAAGAAAAATGTATGAAAAAAAACTAAGCAAAGTTTTAAATATAACACCCGATATGTATGATGTTATAGATGAAATATTTTTCACAATTTTGGGCAAAAGAGTTTTGCTGCTTAAAAACAGACAAATACCCTATGAAATAACCGACCTGATAGACACAATAAACGATGATATTATTGACTTTAAAAGCTATTGTGATTTAGGTAATGTGACCGTTGATAAAGATTGCCTTGAAAAATTGTTAACAATACTAAAAAAGAAAAAAAACATAGAAGATGTGCCAAACGAACAACTTATAAACTCCTTCATAGAAGCTTTAAATTATGTTTTCCCTTCTTCTTCCACAGGTCTCTTTAGTATAATTCAAACAAATTCCGATATGTATAATGCAATAAACAAAGTTCTTCCTCAAATTTTGCAAAAGCACAACAAAGTTATAAATTTAAGTTCTGTTATAAATTTAATTATAAATCCGAGTGTATATCAAAGTATAGATATAACAAAAGAAATATTGAAAGCAGATAATGATTTAGAAGAATTTCTTGATATACTTACCGAACTTTTTGTAACTCTTGTCAGAGATTATAATCTTTCTTTCAATACGGATATCACAAATCCGCAAATAAAAGATTATGCAAAAGACAGGCAATTAGTAGCAGATTTACCTAAAGAATTATTTTCCAAACTCCCTGCATTTATACAAGAAATTTTATTTGATGAAGAAACAACAACAATAATAAGAAGACGAAACGATTTTACCATGGAATATTTCTTGCCAAACAAAAAGAAAACTAATGCTTTATTAAAACTTATTTTGCAAGAAACATTTACATTACTTAAAAATAAGGGATATGAAGAATTATTAAGTATTGAAAGCACAGAAGACATAATGATATTCGCCGGGCGAATTGCTTCCGGTGTAAGTAACGGAAAAAATATTGCTGTTAATCCGGTTGATGAAAGTTTTTTAAATGTTGTGGCTCACGAACTCGGACATATTTTGTTCACATCCGCAAATTTTTCTCATCATAAATCAACTGCAGTTCACGAATTATTTGCTTACTCTTTAGGCCTGCTTACAACAACAGCATTTAATGATACAGATATTGAAACAGAAAAATTCTTACCGGTAACTTACGAAAACATTATAGATAGTGACGAACATTCTTTACCTAAAACATTGTTACAACTCGTTATTGATGCTAAAGGCAGACCTTTAAACGAAAGAGAAATTTTGGTTATTTTAAATGCTTGTAAAACAGTTATGGAAGAAGATATTTTCAGAATTGATAATATTTCATTAGCATACAAAATATTGAATATTTTAGAACAAGATTCTTATTTTATGAGAGATCTTTTACCTAATTCACTTACAATGAAACTTGAAACTGCACTTGATGAACCTCAAGAAAGAAAAGAA